>CAJWIB010000277.1 GCA_913041095.1 uncultured Rhodospirillaceae bacterium
GGAGCACGTCCATTCTAATGTGTATATTGCTTTGATTCTTATAGCAGAATCAGCCAAAAAAATTAGCAATATAACAACCTATCTGGAAAATAGGGGATTAAAGTTGACGAACACCTGACTTGCTTTTAACTCGCTCAGTCTATAGGTTGACGGCATTGTTAGCCAGTCGAACAATACTGGCAAATCCCATTTAAGAGCAATTGATATCTCGTGACGACACTTACCAAAACCAAGCCAGTCGAATATCTAACTGATCACGTCCCTGAACCAGGCGACGTATATGAAGTTCTGCCTGGAATTCAGTGGATCAGAATGCCACTACCGTTCCAGCTGGATCATATAAATCTTTGGATGATGGAAGAGGAGGACGGCTGGGTGTTGGTTGACACCGGCATTAATAATAATCGCACCAAGGAAATCTGGCGCGACATCTTTGGCCGGTTGCTCAAAGGTAAACCCCTCAAGCGCTTAATTTGCACCCATGCTCATCCTGATCATCTTGGATTGGGCGGCTGGTTACATACTGAATATGGCGCTGAGTTGGTTATTACGCGGGAAGAGTGGACATTTGGCCGCATCGTTTCTCGCGGTTCAATGGCAACAACAGAATTTTATCATCAATATTTGCGCCGAGTCGGTGTCCAGGAAGATGAATTAGACGATTACAGTCAGCATCTGGTGTCGACCGAACATTTATATGAAGAAGTGCCCGCGCGTTATCAGCGTCTGCGTGATGGCTATAGCATCAATATTGGTGACATTAATTGGGAAGTGATCGTCGGATTGGGCCATGCGATGGAGCATGCTTGCCTGTATTGCGAAAAATTGAATGTTTTGATTGCCGGTGATCAGGTTTTGCCGAAAATCTCTCCTACGATTTTAGTCCATTCCCATGAGCCAAAGGCAAATCCGCTCAAGGATTTTCTTGACAGCAATAAAAAATTGCGGCGTTTACCGGATTCGGTGACTGTTCTGCCGAGCCATAACCGTCCCTTCACCGGCCTTCACACCCGCCTTGATCAAATTATTGCCCACCATGATGAACGGCTTGAGAAGGTACGGAACATCTGTGAGGAACCGCTCTCCGGTTTTGAAGTAGCAAAACGGTTATTTCCCCAAGAGCTTGATCAATCAGGAAAATTTTTTGCCACTGGCGAGGCAATCTCTCATATTCGCTATCTGGAATATGAAGGCAAACTTAAGCGCACTGAAAACCCTGACGGGATTGAATGCTTCCAGTGCGTTTAATTATTTTGGGGAGCCGCCTCAATCGGGCCTTCGGCAGTTACCCAAGCATCAATACTGCCACCCAGATGCCACACATTCTTAAACCCTGCCGCCCGTAATTCTTTTAGCGCCATTGCCGAGCGTTCGCCATAAGCGCAATAAAGCATTAATTGCTGATCGGATTGCTGTGATAGCGCCGCCAGCATACCGCCCGGCTTAATGAAGTCGGCTAGGCCGTTATAGAGGACGTGAACTGAGTTCGGAATAACACCGTTTTTGCTGTGTTCAAGGTCTTCATGCAAATCAATGAATATAGCCACTCCACTATCGTTACGAGACACCGCATCAACAGCGGGTATCGTGCGTTCGGTAATCTCTGGTTCTTTCTGTGTCATGCCAATCTGTTGATTAGTCGGAACAGCAACATCCATCATCTTTGGAGTAGGCAGACCAAGATTGTCCATGATGTTGGCATATTCTTCGACCGAATTTACCTGCAGACGTAGGTTAAAGGTTTTTTCTTCGCCAATGGCGCTGGTGCTGTCACCTTTGTAGTTATGCCCGGATAGACAATTATCTCGTCGGGTAGCGTCAATATTTTTTTGAACAGTGAATCGTAAGCTTTAGCGGAACTACCATGCTGAAAATCTGTTCTGCTTGTACCTTTAATAAACAGGGTGTCTCTGGTGAAGACCAAGCCGGAGGTGTAAAAACAATATGAATCATCGGTATGTCTGAGGGTGTAAATAACGTCTATGCAAATACCATCTATTTCGATTTTATCGCCATCCTCGACTCGCATCGAAACAACATCAACGCTGCTTTCTTTGCCCATGACCATGATGCAATTCGTTTTAACCCTGAGTGCACCGAAGGCCGATAATGTGATCGGCATGAACATGGGCATCGATGGCTTTCATCGGATGGAGAATCAGTTCATTCAGCAGTGTAAGGTAGAGGTCAAACTTTCTGACAACAGGATCTATAATCAGCACCTCGGCATCAGTTCTCGAAGCCAATAAATACGTAAAGGTACAGAATTCGCTGTCGAATAATTGACGAGATAGCATCGGAACTCACCCCTGATATCAGCGAATTTTCTATTAAGTGTTAAGGCTAAGTCTATCCTTCAAACCAGCAAATTTTGCATAAAATTTGCGCGAAAACACAGTTAAAAGAAAACGCCATTAGCCTAAAAGGTGAGTTTTTCTTACCTTTAACAGCACCCTAGGCGCGCGCTATTCTGCTCGATTTGAGGTTCGGTTAAAATTGAGCACATGCTTTCCAAAATTTTACGCGCCTGATTTTGGGGCAGGCTGTAATAAATTGTCTGCGCGGAGCGCCGGGTTTCAACCAATTTATCTTTACGCAATCTAGCCAGATGCTGGGATAAAGCAGATTGGCTGAGGTTAACGATTTCTTCTAACTCGCCAACCGAATATTCCTGCTCTTTAAGACAGCAGAGAATCAATAAACGATGATAATTAGCCATCGATTTTAAAACATCAATTCCACTGGCCGCACACAATTTAGAGGTAGCGTTAGAATCGCTATTGGAAAAATTCATTTGTGGTCCTATCAATTATTCTGCTGGCGAGTTAACCACGTCAGCTGGGGCTTCAATATGTTTTGGTTTTAATGAGAATGAAAATAGACTGAGTAATGGCGGTATAATAAGCAGCGTTAAAATTGCTGATAAAGATAGCCCGCCAATAACCACCGAGCCCAAGCCACTATAAAGCTCTGAGCCGGCGCCTGGGAATATCGCCAAAGGCAACATGCCAAACACACTGGTTAAGGTGGACATAAATATAGGCCGAATGCGATTACGGGTTGCTTCCATAATTGCATCAGTGGCGTTCATGCCTTCTTCACGGACATGTATCAGCGTTTGGTGAACTAGTAAAATAGCATTGTTCACGACAATACCGATCAAAATAACGAAGCCAAGCAAAGTCAACATATCCAAGGCTTGGAAACGAATCGAGTTCAATATTGTAAGTCCAGCGACACCACCGGCGGTCGCCAGTGGCACGGTGAAAATAATAATAAACGGATAAATAAAACTCTCGAACAAAATCGCCATCACGAGATATACGATGACCAAAGCGAGAAATAAATTCAGCATCATACTATCAAAAGTTTTTGTCAGCGCGTCAGCTGTACCACCCATAGCTAGAGATATGCCGGGTGGCAATCCTTCTGCTTTCAATTTGTTCATTACGTCGTGGTGGACCTGCTCCATGGCGACTTCCAAGGCGACAGCGCGTGATGGCCGGATTTGCAACGTAACAGTGCGTACCCGCTCTAGGTGACGAATTTGGTCTGGGCTCGAGGTAACAACGATTTTCGCCAGCGAACTCGCCGGCAGTACCAGGCCCGACCGCGTTACAATAGGCAGATTGCTGATGTTTTCGGTCCGGTTGATGCGTTTGTCTGGGCCCATCAAGGTTAAATCCATGCGGTTACCACCAACCGTTACTTCAGCGACCCGCATGCCATCATTGAAAGCATCAACAGTTTGGCCAAGCTCTTTGGCGGTCATGCCATTGTCGGATAAGGCTCGTGGGTCCGGTACCAAACGAATCTCAGGTGAGGCGTTTTGCAAGCCAGGATTAGCGCGTACCTGATTACCCTGACTACGTGGGAACATGCGGGCTATAGTCTGGAAAGCACGACCTGCAACTTCCAAAACATCGTTCAAATCGGGG
>CAJWIB010000278.1 GCA_913041095.1 uncultured Rhodospirillaceae bacterium
TCAGGAGACAATTTCTATGTTTGGTATGAAGACCAGGCGGCAGGCCCAAAGGACTGGGCCGACATGGGTCGCACTGGAACTGCAGCAATTGCTTTCCAAATGAGTCCGTGGAGTGGAGAACACCGAGAAATCTCCCTCAAATATGCTGAACTAATTGGGAAACACCCAGAAAGTTTTCCGGATACGCACGGCTCGCCCGTTATGGGGATGGCCTTTGGGGCACTCGGAGCTTTCTGCGAACCCTCTTCATTTGAGAAACTCATGAGCAAGAACCAGTGGTGGTTTACTTTGTCAGAATGCACCGATGGTAGTTTTTACTACCAGCCGAACCGAGACAATGCTGGCTATGGAGCGGACTCCAGAATCTCTGCAAGTGCAGCAGTAGCCTTTATCCTTTCTCTCCCAAAACAAGCGCTAGCTGTTACAGGGAAAAAGTCAGACTTTGCAGGCAAATCTCAAAAATCCAGCTAGTCAAGTTGAGAATTGAGGTCGCGCCTACTGGATTGTCATCGCTAGCGGGTTTAGCAATGTAGCGGAGCCGAGGTCCGCCCCATGAAACCAAATGTTCGTACCAGCAAGGTGGGCGGGAACTTGGTTGTTTTGAATGGCATTCCCGTTGGCATCTGTGCGCATTGAAATTATTGTGTAAGGCTTGCTGACATAGCCCGCCCCATAAGGGGTACTAATTGGGCCGCCACCGGCGACAGACCACACCACATAAACCCTTTTAGTCGGCGTACAATTAGAAACATCAATTGTGGCCGTTTGTCCGGCAACGAGGTTTGTAATTGCAAGGGTGGGCCTCCGGTCGTAATAAAACGCTCCCATATCTGCGCGTGTCCCGTCTGGATCATTTGGTCCGTTCGGATCGCCGCTATCAATACAGGGAGAAGTCGCCCGTAGGTGAAGATCTCTGTTGAGTGGGTCTAGAAAATCAGGGTATGCACTAATCATTCCGGCCAGCCAATAAAGGGTATTTCCCGTCTCGACATAGACAGAAGCTTGCCCTCCTTGCACATCGCTGTACCGAATTTCTACAACGGAATACCCCCAGTACCATGAGTTTCCACCAATCGAAATTTCCTTGCCGATACTGGCATTATTTTCCCACAAAATCGCATCCGCAATTAAGGGCTGACAGCCTCCATAAAACGACATTCCCCCGCCTTCGTCCGTAGCAATGTTTTCTACGATTGTATTGCGCTCGAGATTGGGCGAAGTTTCAAGGCAGCTAATCCCTCCACCGTCAGCACCTGCTCGATTTCCTGCGATGACATTTCCAGAGATATTCGGAGCGAAAGAAGATGCAGCGGCAATTCCACCGCCACTGCCTGTATGGGCCAAGTTTCCCGAAATTTCATTCCGCAAAATCTGAACTTCTGACTCAGCCAATGAAATCCCACCACCAGCATACGCAGTATTGTTTGTAATGACATTTGCAACCAAGATTGCGGCGGATGCCGACCTACAGGAAATGCCGCCGCCGAATCCGCTAACGTTACCTCGAATGATATTATTTGTGATTACCGGGGATGATGCCGTGCAATATATCCCCCCACCGCACTCGTAATTCGCGCCAACATCAAATGTGCCGGATCCGTTTGTTACCGTAAACCCGTCTAAGGTGGCCGCGGCCAAAATATTGTTGCCATTGAAGGTCACCGCCGATCCCGTTTGATTGCCATCAATAATCGTCATTACGGGGCCATTCTCACTTTTTAGATAAATCGATTTGCCATTAAAGTTGATGTTCTCAATATAGGTCCCATCCCGCACAATCACGGTATCGCCATCAAGAGCACCATTAATGCCATCTTGAATTGTCGCGAAATTGTCCGGCACATACCAGGTCGTTTGAGTACGCGCAACGGAGGGGATGAGCAGAATCGCACAGAAAGGCAACAACTTTTTCATGCAAGACTAGGCTACCAAAAAATGCAAATTATGGCTCGTTTGATTTGTTCCTATCTGTCCTCAAAACTGAAGCCCACCCCTCAAAACACACTGAAGGTGTTCTCAGATACGCTGAAAGCAATCTAAAATGAGACTAATCCAGCTGAAGACCGTTTAAGGGCTCTTCCTTGGCCAGTCGTTCTACGTCCATATGAAGGTTATTCACTTTCACATGCAAGGCGCTAAGGTGACTGCCCAGGAATATAAGGTAGCCAAGCACGACGAAGTGAAGAATAAATACGGTCCTATAATTGGCCTTATGTTCTTTTTTTTCCATAAACGAAGTATAGCAATCTGAAGAAGTTTTTAGAGTGTGTTTATGCAATTCCCCTTAATTGCCCTAACACTGTTTTCCTTTGGGTGCGCCTTCGCCCAGGAAAACCAAGAACAGGGCCGCACGATACACCATTTTGAGCGCATCCTTCTCGACCCGGAATTCTATGCCGAAGGAGCAACGTTTGGCGACCTAAACCGTGACGAGCATGCTGACCTCATTGCCGGTCCTTGGTGGTATCAGGGGCCAAGCTTTGAAAATCGGTATGCATTTTATTCGCCCAAAACATTTGACCCTTCACGATATTCCGAAAACTTCTTTGCTTTCGTTCACGATTTCAATCGAGATGGATGGAATGACATCTTAATCATCGGGTTCCCTGGAAAAGATGCCTCGTGGTTTCAAAATCCTGGAAACAAGAGTAAAGAGTGGATTCGGCATCGCGTACTCGACGGCGTAGACAACGAGTCCCCCACCTTTACGGACTTAACAGGCGATGGTGAGCCAGAGATTGTTTGCCAGCAAAATGGCAAGCTCGGGTGGGCTGGGCCTGACCCTGTCGACCCAACTGCTCCCTGGGTCTTTCGCCAGGCGTCGGCCGACAATGTAGGGAGCCGATTTACGCACGGACTTGGAGTTGGGGACATCAATGGCGATGGCCGCAAGGATCTTCTAATGAAAACTGGATGGTGGCAACAACCAGAGAGCCTGGACGGGAATCCGGTTTGGGACTTCCATGCCTTTTCATTTTCGCGCCGAAGAGGTGGAGCTCAAATGCTTACTCTTGATGCCGATGGCGACGGCGACACGGACATCGTCACCAGCCTCGACGCTCATGGTTGGGGTTTGTCCTGGTTCGAGCAAATCGCAAATGAACAGGGGGGAATTAATTTTCGTGAACATCGCATTATCGATTCGCGAGCTGAGGACAACCCCTATGGCGTGAGCTTCTCGCAAATGCACGCGATGTGCTTGGCGGATATAGATGGTGACGGCTTGCAAGATGTCATAACTGGAAAACGCTTCTGGGCTCATGGTCCGGATGGCGATCCAGACTCCGCCGCCCCAGCAGTGGTTTACTGGTTCCGCCTGCAACGCTCACCCGAGGGCAAAGCCGAGTTCATCCCACACCTCGCCGATGACGATTCCGGTATCGGTGTGCAGGTGGTTGCGGGAGATGTAAACGCGGATGGGCTCCCGGATATCGTCATTTCAAACAAAAAGGGCACCTTCCTCCTAAGCCATCGCACCCGCCAAGCCAGCACGTCTGAGTGGAATGCCGCACAACCCAAACGCCGCGCTATGGATCAAGCACCGCGCTTTGAAAATGGCATCTCCCCCTTGAATACAGACGGGAAACCTCTCGACCTCAGCTTCGAAAGTGGTGATTTGCAAAACTGGGTCGCCGAAGGAGACGCCTTTACCGGCCAACCCATCCAAGGTGATTCGGTTGAAGCACGACTTGGAACTGTCGTAAGCCATCACCAAGGCAACTATTGGGTTGGCGGATATGAGCTCCACGGTGATTCCCGTACTGGGACTCTGACAAGCCTCCCCTTTAAGGTGACTCATCCCTGGGCCAGCATGTTGGTTGGTGGCGGTAAGAGCCACAAAACTCGAGTCGAGTTGGTGCGGGTTGCGGACAAGGCCGTGATTTTCATGACTCCCGGGGC
>CAJWIB010000279.1 GCA_913041095.1 uncultured Rhodospirillaceae bacterium
CGATTTTGGCCAAGGCATATGGCAGGCGATGCTGGAGGACTTTGAAGGCTACCGCATTAGCAATGATGAAACTAAAGCCGCTATTCGCAATGTCTATGAAACAACTGGTGAATTACTCGACCCGCACAGCGTCATTGGCGTCATCGCCGGCCAACAGGGCAAAGTATCACCGGAGGCAATAAAGATCACTCTCGCCACGGCTCATCCGGCTAAATTTCCAGCTGCCGTCGAAGAGGCTGCCGGCATCCACCCGGAACTGCCATCTCATCTCACTGACCTGTTTGAGTGGGAAGAGCGTTTTGATGAGTTGCCAAATAGTCTCGATCAAATGCGAGAATTCATCACTGGTAAACTGGCCGAAAGAAAAGCTGCATGAGCACACAGGTCACCACGCTAGGATCGGGCCTGCGCATCGTTACAGATTATATGAGTACTGTCGAAACTGCGTCAGTGGGCGCCTGGGTTGCTGTCGGTACGCGCCATGAGAAACCGGAACTCAATGGTATTTCGCATTTGTTGGAGCATATGGCATTTAAAGGTACCAGGCGGCGCTCGGCTCTCTCTATTGCTGAGGAAATCGAAGCTGTTGGCGGCCATCTCAATGCTTATACATCCCGGGAAAACACCGCTTATTTTGCCAAGGTTCTGAAAGAAGACGTGCCGCTCGCCGTCGATATCATTGCCGACATTCTGCAACACGCAACCATGGAAGCAACGGAGCTGGAGCGTGAACGTGCTGTTGTTATTCAGGAAATTCACCAATCTAATGATACCCCCGATGACATCATCTTCGATCACTTTCAGAAAACCGCTTATCCGGATCAAGCCATGGGCCGTCCAGTATTGGGTGCGGCTAAACTGATTGAAGCTTTGCCACGAGAAACCATCGTCAATTATATGAAAGGTCAATATTCGGCATCAAAAGTGGTCGTTGCTGCGGCTGGCAATGTCGATCATGACGCATTTGTAAAACTCGCTGAAGCTGCTTTTTGTGATTTACCGGAGGAAAATGCAACCACGGACGAACCAATTATCTACAAAGGCGGTGATTACCGAGAAGCCCGCGAACTGGAGCAGGTTCATGTCGTCCTGGGACTCAAGGGCGTTTCGTTTAAAGACCAGAATTATTACCCTATGTCGGTATTGTCGATGCTGCTGGGCGGCGGCATGTCATCGCGCCTGTTTCAGGAGGCACGGGAGAAGCGCGGTCTGGTTTACAGTATTTACAGTTTTATCTCCAATTTCGAGGATGGTGGTATTTTCGGCGTTTACGCCGGCACCGGGCGAGATGAAGTGGTCGAACTCATACCTGTGATTTGTGATGAAATTCGTAAATTGACCGACCTCGTCGGAGCAGACGAGCTGGCGCGGGCACGGGCGCAGCTGAAATCCGCGACATTAATGACGCTTGAAAGTACTGCCTCACGGAGCGAACAAGTCGCCCGTCAACTGCAGATATTTGACCGCGTGGTGCCGGTCAATGAAGTGATTGAGAATATAGAAAATGTTGATGCCACAGCGATTAAACACACGGCGGCACGTATGATAGCGACAACACCGACACTGGCGGCTCTTGGTCAAACCGACAAATTGGCAGCCTACAAAGCCGTGGTGGCGCGGCTAAACTAACTTATGATAAATCAAAGATAGTCAGAATTTTCGATAAGTCGAAGCTCATGCCCGATTGTGAAATTGTGATGCTCTTTGCTGTGTCGCGACCAAATTTAAAACACTCAATTACGACAAACACGCCCGCACAGTCTGCAAACATTTCGATCAAGATCAAAATAGATGCCCCATATTTGTCCGGCTGGAAGAAGAAGGCTTCACTTTTTACCGGGATTTTGATTGTTACGGCGACGGCTCTGCCATCAGTAGTTTGTTCAAAGAATTGGGCAAAAACTGGATGAGTGATCCCTAAATCACCGAGGTGCAGTTTCATACCTTCAGCATTGTCTATTTTCAGTTAATTAAATATCTCCACCCGGACCGCGTTAACGAAATCGACGTGCCGAATCACATCATCGAAGAGCTTGAGCCCTTCACCGAGCAAGCATTGGATATGCTGGCAGAAACTACTGATCCGTTTGAGAGTTAATTTCTAGGCGTGGCCCGCTTCGTCGGAAAGCATGCGCGGATCAATACCGATTTTGGCGATTGACCGCTCCCATTTGGTTTCCTGATCGCCGCCAAAAATAAGTTCGTGATCTGCCGGCGCTTGAAGCCAGCCATTAGCGCGGATCTCATCATCCAACTGACCCGGTCCCCAGCCCGCATAGCCAAGCGCCAGCAGGCTTTGTCGGGGACCATAACCGCGGGCGATGGCTTTTAAGATGTCGACCGTCGCTGTCAGCGCGACCCCATCATCTACTTCTAAGGTAGCGTCCTGTTGATATTCGGCTGAATGCAAAACGAAACCACGACCAGCTTCAACCGGTCCACCAAAATGGATCGGCACCGACTCGCCAGCATTACCCTCATCAATACCGAGTTGCTCCAGCAGATCGGGAAAAGAAAGTGAATCCATCACTTGATTGAGCACCAGACCCATCGCGCCTTCTTCGGTATGGGCGCACATAT
Source organism: uncultured Rhodospirillaceae bacterium (assembly GCA_913041095.1). GTDB lineage: Bacteria > Pseudomonadota > Alphaproteobacteria > Rhodospirillales > UBA2165 > TMED23. Next base: position 2,581 of record CAJWIB010000279.1, read on the forward strand.
AAATAACGGTTTTGAAAAAACGCTCATCCCGCATTCCCGGCATGGCGATCAAAAGCTGCCCAGAGATATAGGGATCGGAACCGTTATTGGATGTCTGGTTACTGTACATACTACCCATATAAATGGCGTTCCTATCTCTCATAATCAAGAAGAAGTCTCATATAAACCTACTTCACCGAATGATTACATAGCTACAATCCGGATAAAAGAGCCGGTTTGTATAAATCAGATAATTTTTCTCATTTAGCTGGAAATCGGGACTATATTAAGGTGTTGTTGACCTTTAGAATTACCTCGGCAGTACTAATTTGGACGAATTAACCACGGATAGGGAGCAAATCGAACACAATTGGTAAAGTTCGCGTGAATTGATGGCATAGGGCTACCTTAACTGCATTATTTACCTAAATAGGTAATCAGCATAAATTGCGTAACCCCGAAATATTGGAATGAAAGTGGCAGCTGATCGTTAAATGAAATTCAAATTTACCAAATTAAAAATCGTGAGCTCCACCGTGCTAACCCTCACCGCGGGATTGCTAACTCTGGCTGGTTCGCCGACCGCCGCCCAAGATTCTACGCCTTGGATAAAAACCGATCAAACGTCGGTGAGGCTTATTTCAGCGTTGCCCAATCTCGGGAACCGCAAAGAGGTAAAACTCGGCCTGCAGTTCAAGTTAAAAAAGGGCTGGAAAATTTACTGGCGGACGCCGGGTGATGCGGGTTTCCCACCTAACCTCAATTGGCAGAAATCCGAAAATTTGGTGAAAACAGATTTTGGCTGGCCGCTGCCGAGCCGTTTTGAAGTCCTCGACCTGCAAACACTCGGCTATAAAAAGGAAGTTGTTTTTCCAATCACCGCAACCGTCAAAGACCCGGCCCAGCCGCTGAAAATACGCGCCGAACTCAACTACCTGACCTGTGACGATATTTGCATTCCTTATAAAACCAAATTGTCTTTTGACTTGCCCGCGGGCGGTGCGGCGCCTAATACTATGTCGACAAATTATCATCTAATCAGCCAATACGTGGCAAAAATCCCGGGTGACGGCAAGGCCCATAATCTCTCGATCGAAAGCGTCGAAACAACAGGTCAATCTAGCGAAGTCGAAAAAGATGTCCGCAGCGGCTTCATCCGGGTTAAAGCCAAAAGCGGCATCCCGTTCGAAAAACCAGATGTCTATATTGAAGGACCGGAACTGATCTTTTTTGGTAAGCCGGTAGCCAACCTCAGTCATGACGGTATGGTGGCGACAATTAAAGTGCCGGTCTCGGAAGAGGAAAAAGCGAAAATCGTCAATGCCAGC
>CAJWIB010000280.1 GCA_913041095.1 uncultured Rhodospirillaceae bacterium
CGAAATTCCTTCATTCTGTGGCCAGACCGACCTACAATTGGTCCCAGTTTGAAGGTTATATGAAAAATGTCAGGTTAAAGTAAACTGTCCCCGAAATATAAAGCCTCAATTATTCAACAAAGTACGGCCTTTTAAGATTGCTGGGTCGCCGAATTTTTCACGCACCGATTCCATTGCGCCTTCGACTTTGGCAAAGGTATCGATACTGTCATCCAGAAAATCGGCTTGATCGGCAAACTCTGGGTCGGCAAATTGGCTGGTGCCGATGCCGATCAAACGGTACGGCGTGCCATTAACTTCGGGCACCAGCAATATTTTGGCCTCCTGATAAATAACTTCGGCGAGCTGGGTCGGTTGCGACAAAGTGCGGGAGCGGGTCAGACTTCGAAATCCACTGGTTTTGAGTTTCATGGTAATTGTCCGGGCAGCTAAGTTTTTAGTCTTAAGCTGTTTGGTCACTTTTTCACACAACGGCCAGAGACGATGGAGCAGGGTTTCCAAATCCTGAATATCGTCTGAAAAGGTGGTTTCGGTGGAGATGCTTTTGGCTTTGCTACCGGGCTCGACAATGCGGCTATCGATACCGTGTGACAATCGGGACAAGCGCTTGCCGATAACGCCATAGCGTTTGATCAGTTCATCTTCCACCATCTCACGCAATTGGCTGATTGTCCGAAGGCCGTCCCGTTCAAGCTTGCTACGCAGGGATTTACCAACTCCCCATATCGAGCCGACCGGACGGGGCCCGAGAAAATCCAATACTTCGGCCTCGCCGATAACAACAAAGCCCCGCGGTTTATCCAAATCGGACGCCGTTTTGGCGAGAAACTTGTTATAACTGAGGCCGACTGATGCAGTGACGCCGATTTCATCTTCAATCCGCTTGATTAATTTTACCAATGTTGCCGCTGGACTGCCGCCGTGCAGCTTTTCGGTGCCGCTTAAGTCAAGAAAGGCTTCATCGATTGAAAGCGATTCAACGAGCGGCGTGGTATCCCGCATTATCCCTTTGATCTGACGCCCAACTTCGCTGTACTTACCGCGGCTTGGTTTTACCACCACGGCGTCGGGACAGGCTTTGAGGGCACGGTACATAGGCATCGCCGAATGGACACCTTTAATGCGCGCAATATAGCAGCATGCCGCGACGACGCCGCGTTTGCCGCCACCCACGATAACCGGCTTGTTTTTGAGCTCCTGGTTGTCGCGTTTTTCGACGCTGGCGAAGAAGGCGTCACAATCAATATGGGCGATCGAAAGGCTGTCCAGTTCCGGGTGCGAGATTAGCCGCGGTGAGGCGCAGGCGTTGCAACGCTGGTCCTCTAGCGTGGCGTTAAAATGAGTTCCGCATTCCCGGCACAAGCTTGGTATTGAACTGGACATCTATCCTGTCTCCGCCTGATCTTCCGGCCACAACCAGGCAGCGCCCCTGACACCACTCGAATCGCCGTGCCGGTTTTTGACCAGCTTGGTCGAGATTTCATCTGAAAAAGCCCAGTTCTGCCAGAGTGATGGCACCTGGTCATAGAGTTTGTCGATATTCGATAAACCACCACCGAGGACAATCACGTCCGGGTCCAGCACGTTAATCACGGAAGCTAATGCGCGGGCCAGACGCTCGGCATAGATATCGATTGCCCTGCCGGCGACTGCTTCATTGTTTGATGCCAATTCGGCAATTTCTTCGGCAGCGAAGGTGCCTGCTTGATAGCTTTTTGCCGGATACAACTGTTCCAGCGCGGCCCCATTTAAAAACGTTTCAATGCAGCCGGATTTACCACAATAGCAATCCGGTCCAGGCCGCTCGTCATCGGTTATCCAGGGCAGGGGGTTATGTCCCCATTCTCCGGCGATTGAATTTGGCCCGGTAACAATATTGCCGTCAATGACGATGCCGCCGCCAACTCCAGTGCCGAGTATCACACCAAATACATTGGCAGCACCTTTTGCTGCACCGTCGGTCGCTTCAGACAGGGTGAAACAATTAGCATCATTGGCAAGCCTGACCGGACTGCCAAGCGCTGTTGTCAAATCTTGGTCGAGCGCTTTACCAATCAACCACGTCGAATTGGCATTATTAACTAGTCCGCTGGTCGGCGAAATCGTACCCGGAATACCGATACCGATAGAACTTGTTTTCTCCGTTAAATTTTCGATATCCGCAACCAGTTCAACAATAGCCCGAATGGTGGCGTCATAGTCTCCCTGAGGTGAGGCAATGCGTTGACGTGCAAGCTCGGCCCCATCTGCCGCCAGACAGATTGCTTCTATCTTGGTGCCGCCTAAATCAATGCCTATTCTCATGGTCCAACACGCATTATTTATTCTCGTTGTGTTCGTGCCGAATTGTGGTTTGATTCTGACTGGAATACAAGAATGTGTGAGTTGGTAAAGAAAGGATGCGATCCAAATCTGGACCGCATCCTATTCCCCGTTGCCTTCTCAAGCACAATCTTCAGAAAACAAAGATCAGCGAAAAGGGCCCCAGTTAGTTCGAGAGCAAAACCAAGTATTAAACCGATTTAGCTTACAGGTTGAAACTCGCCATTGATAAACCGAGCACCGGGATACCTGGTTTCTTCATCCGGTGGCGTTAATTCAATAACTTTGTGAATTCGACTGTTGATGAATTGCATTTCCGCGATCCGATGGGCGATTGCACTATTTGGTGCAGAGATCATCCCAATCCGTGTTTCATCCGGCGCATCTTCGTCTGTGTAATAGACTGTGTACATCTCAGCACACCTCCTTTATTCGTGGCCTGATAATCCTTTCATTTCGCCTTCCTGATGGGTGGACCGTCATTCAACGGCACCGATTTTTTTTGCTTTGTCCTTAGCCGATTCTCAAGACTCTCGTAGGAATCAGAAGGTCAAATGCTTTGAATCATTGATATGCAAAATGCTGTAAAGTGTCAACGGGTCGAACACTACATATAGTGGTTTATACATCATATTGTGGTAAAAATGACTTACTATAGATTTGTGAAAACTTTAGCTAGTGTTGTGGTTGAGGCGATTAAATTTGCCGACTACGCGCATTAAGTGATTCTTTTCAAAGACTTATTTGTGAAATTGCTAAGATTTCTCATTCGTTAAATCATTGATTTATTGTAAGAAATACTACTCTCGCGAGTCCTGATGAAAAATCAAATTTTTTTATTTTGGCAGAAAAACAAAGCTATTTTTGCGCCAATAAACGGCAAGATTTGCAAAAAATTTGATTTGGTTCGCAAACCGGTAGCGGATCAGGCGAATATGATTGGCAATTATTTCACTATCCTTTGTGAAACCGGCGGTCCGAATGACACCTCATCCCTAGTATTTTCCTTCTTAGCAAAAATATTAGGCGATTATTCGGCTTGAAATTATCATGAAGTGATGAACGTGCCGAACATGGGATTTAATAATGGAAAAGCAAAAAATAAGTCTTTCTCCTTCGAGTAGAATTAGATCAGTGAATTTTTGGATGATAAAATACTTTACCATCGCAAATCTTGGCATTGCCTATTTGCCTAAGTTTTTTGTCGAGACTGAATCAGAAATAGATATGGATAAACCCGTTTTACCGGCATGGTAATCGAAAGAAGTTCCAGTCTACGCTTAATATCCAAAACATCGCCATAGAAGCAAAAAAATAGCAGTATTTATCGATCTCTGGCAGCAACGGATTGGGGAATTAGGCATGCTTTTCCATTTGCATTAACCGGCCCAAAAATTCAAGAAAATAATAGAAGAATAATTCATCGAAAATACGTCCGCTTTTGTGTGCAAAGCGGTCGTAAATAGTCGGTGCTTATTACGTCTCCTGTTGACCCTAAGCAGACATTAGCAGGTCGTGCGATGGGTTAATTGCAACGGAATGTGGCGGCTCAATGC
>CAJWIB010000281.1 GCA_913041095.1 uncultured Rhodospirillaceae bacterium
AAGAAGCCTATTTTGGCAGCTAGAGCATTTCCGAATTATTCTGGCGCATAACTGGATACATACATCTAAGCCAGAGGGTATGTGTGGTAAAATTGGAGTTGTCAAAGCCTGTAAGTCTCAGTGGTGTATATTTAATATTGGCTATGTCTGCTTTGCCCCTAATAGCGGACATCGTTTAACCAAGCGGCTTTCGGGCCTTATCTAACTGTTAAGTATATTTACAATAGGTATATTTACAAAAAATTAGTAATAAAATGTCAGGCTGGAATCAAGAAAAGATGCCTTTGAGGCCGGATATGGTTCGATATGCTACCCCATACAAAAAATGACCCAGCAGAAATCTGCTAAGTCATTGAAAGTATTGGCGCACCCGGGAAGACTCGAACTCCCAACCTCCTGATTCGTAGTCAGACGCTCTATCCAATTGAGCTACGGGTGCGAAGGGGAGGGACACTATTCAAAACGGTCCGCTGTTTCAAGACATCTTTCGCAGTCATTTTGGAGTACAATTTGAGCAGAATTAGAAGGATTTATTTACGCCGGTATACTTTATCCCTTGCTTGTCATATAGAGGCGCTTTAAGTAATACTTGATAAGTTGAAGGGGGGCATGTTAATTCCTTCTACTAAAGCATTGATTTGTTGTAATGATTTGGCCAAAATCGCCTAAAATATGAGTGCTCAATTTTTGGGGATTTGGTTAATTTGAACGAGGAAAAGCGGCGCGATGACCTTTATAAATAATCGGTCGATTGTTGTTAGCGCGACAGTTCTGATCACCGGCTTTCTAACTGGGTGTTCATTTCCATCCGAAACTCTTTTGCCGTCTTTAACGGGCGAAGATCCGTCGGGCAGCTCAACAATCTCTCAACGACAAGTAGCATCGGTACGCACCCAATCACCTGCAATGGGAACGACAAAGTTTGAGCCCAAAGGTGTAACAGCAGGCTCTAATAGCGGAACCCTCGTTGGCCAAAAAGCCGTTGAACTTAGAAAAGAATTACGCCGCCTCCAATCCGGTGTTTCAAAAAACAATTCTGAACTGCAATCAATCCGCGCCAAGACAGTGCAGGATTCACAACGCTATCATGGCGCCGTTTCAGCCATTAATGCGCGATTGCAGGTTGGCACGACGCCGGGCAATCCGGTTCTCGTTGAGCAATTCAATCAAGCATTGTCCGACCTCAAGAAAATCGGTGATGACATCAGCGACATGAATGTGCTGACCACAAATGTTACGGCAGATTCAACATTGGCTGCTTTTTTAGCTGAAAATACTCGCGCTGCATTTAAGCTCTCAGGTGCCGTCGATGAAGATCATCAACAACTTGCTATTTTGGAAGACGAAGTTAATCGTACCGTCGTGCTGATCGACCGGTTGTTGAAAGAGCTATCTGAAGATATCCAGCGCCAAACCAACTATGTTGCTACTGAACGCAGTAATCTCAATACTTTGTCGGCCGCGGTTAAATCGGGAGAATTGATGGGCTCCAGCCTAACCAATCGCGCACTTACCGCCGCCACCGCCGGGACGATAAACCGCCGTGCCAGCCCGCGCTCGCTTGCCGGACGCCGGCCGTTGATGGTGATCCGATTTGATCGCGCCAACGTGGCGTATGAGCAAGCACTTTATAATACTGTCAGCCGCAGCTTGGAACGCCGTCCGAATGCAACCTTTGAACTGGTTGCTATTGCACCCGCTTCTGGTGGTGCCGCCCGTGTTGCGCTCAATTCTAATAAAGCGCGCCGCAATGCAGAAAACGTTTTGCGTTCACTGCAACGAATGGGTTTACCTCCACAACGGATTGCAGTTTCAGCCAGAACCAGCCAGGCCGCGCAATCGAATGAAGTTCATCTTTATTTGAACTAGAGTAATCTATTAAATTCAAAAAGCCGGCGCGCCAAACGCCGGCTTTTTTTTCGATAATTCCAATTTGAGAAAAAATGAAAAGTCACGGCCTTTCAGTATCAGGATATTTTCTCCTCATTGCCGTCATTATCGGCTGGGGTACATCATGGCCGTTTTTGAAAATTGGCCTCAGCGAAATTCCGCCTTGGACCTATCGCGGGTTAATTTCACCAACGGCTGCGATTTTTATATTTTCCGCCGGTCTGTTCCTGAAAAAAGATATGGCTGTACCTCCCGGCCAATGGAAGCAGCTTATATTGGCAGCCGCCCTCAATGTGATGATCTGGCATATATTCAGTGCTTGGGGTATCCGTTTGCTGGGTTCCGGACAAGCCTCGATCATTGCCTACACGATGCCGCTTTGGGCCGTCGTTTTCAGTATGATGTTCGTTGGTGAACGGCCAACAGTACAGCGTCTTCTAGGGTTATTTCTAGGTCTGATCGGGCTCGGTACGTTAACCGTAGGTGAGTTTGGTATTTTTACCGTCGCCCCCCTCGGCACAACTTTTATGGTGATCGCAGCGATTTCCTGGGGGGCGGGTACGGCAGTTCAAAAACGAGTGAATTGGCAAATGTCGGCTATTGCCCTAGCCGGCTGGCAGCTGCTTCTAGGTGGTGTGCCAATTACGATAATTGCCTTCTTTCTGGAACGTGATCAATGGCTGGCGATAACTCAGACAATTTCACCAGCGGCAATTTGGTCAACTATTTTAGTTCTCGTCTATCCAATTATTTTTTGCTGGTTCGCCTGGTTCCGCATTGTCAAAGAAGTACCGGTTTCAGTCTCCACCGTGTCGATCATGCTGGTGCCGGTTATCGGCGTCTACAGCGGCAATCTAATTTTGGATGAACCGATCAGTTGGCATGAAGTCGGCGGTTTATTACTTGTTTGCAGTGCCTTGGCGTTGGTTTTATTGCCATCCTACAAAAAATGGGTTCAACCCAATTAATAGGGATTATTTTGCAGTTATTTGCAGTTCAACGCATCGTTTATAGCAGCAAGTGTTTCGGGAATATCAATTGGCTTGGTTAAATATTGCAAGAATCCAGCCGCCATACCCTTTCTAATTTGTGATGGTATTGCGTTAGCCGTGACCGCGATTATTGGTGTCGAAGACATAGATTTGCTGGTCCTGAAAACGTCTAGCGCTTGACGCGCGGATCGTAGCCAATAAATATTCTGATTATATATTTTACCTAAATTTCGATTGCGATATTGTCGATCAGCCGGGTCTTGCCGAGCCAAGCCGCCGCTAGTAGCCGTGCTTGACCCGAAACCTTTTCAAGTTCTTCGAGACTGGCCGGATCACAAACTGCAATATAATCAACTTTGGTAAAGCCTGCTTTAAGAAGCTCGGCCGTTGCCGCGCTAACGCTTGCGGCAACCGCAGCACCTTTTGCCAGCGCGTCACCGGAGCTCACCAGCGTTTGATGTAAAGCAGGCGCCGCTTGCCGCTCCCCAGCATTCAAATAGGCGTTGCGCGATGATAAGGCGAGCCCGTCCGGCTCACGCACAATTGGACAACCAGCAATGTCGATGGGTAAATCCAAATCTTTGGTCAGGCGTTTGATGACGCAAAGCTGTTGGTAATCTTTCTCACCAAAATAGGCACGATCCGGCAAAGATTGAATAAGCAGTTTGGCCACCACGGTCGCAACACCGGTAAAAAACCCTGGGCGAAAAGCTCCTTCCAGAACGTCACCAATCCCTGGGACAGTGATCGCAGTCACGGCGCTATCCGGATACATTTCCTCAACGTTGGGCGCAAATAACAGATCAACGCCTCTGGCAGCCAAGGCAGCCACGTCTGTCGCTTCATCCCGCGGATATACATCTAAATCTTCGGTTGATCCAAATTGCTTCGGATTGACAAACAGGCTGGTGATGGTGCGGTCATTTGATTGAACAGCTTGCTCGACCAGTGAAAAATGGCCATCATGCAGCGCCCCCATGGTT
>CAJWIB010000282.1 GCA_913041095.1 uncultured Rhodospirillaceae bacterium
CTCCTTGGTTAAGGACATCATCATCGCCGGAAATGCTGAATTAATAATTAATGGGTCCTGACCCTAGTGATCTGTCGATAATTGGCTGTTTCGCCTTGCCTCATAGCATACTAATATCAACGGGTATCGCAATGTCTTATATAAGAGTATAATTTGCGTTTCTAATACGGTGATAACCAGTAAAAGCAGGTTGGTATGGCACAAAAAGCAGCGGTATCTGCCGCAAATTCAAATAAGGCAACGAAGACCAAAAAAAGTCAGACGCTTTATCAAAAGGTCGACAATATCATTCGTCAACGCCTGATTGACAACGTCTGGAAACCGGGTGACGCGCTGCCGAGCGAAATGCAACTGGCCGACGAACTTGATGTCAGCCAGGGCACGGTGCGTAAAGCCCTCAATGATATGGTAACCGAGAACCTATTATTCCGCCGTCAGGGCCTCGGCACATTTGTCTCCGAGCACACCGAGCGCCGGGCGCTGTTTCTCTATTTCAGCATTGTCGGCAATGACGGCTCAAGACTACTGCCGGAAAGTAATATTCTTTCTTGTGAAGAGAAAATACCGACACCTGAGGAAGCCGAAAAACTTCAATTGAATCAAGGTGATATGATTGTGCAGTTTAGGCGTATTCGGTTTTTTAATAATGCACCGACCATCGTCGAAACCATCTCATTACCGCTTGAACATTTTCCCGGTTTCGGCACTGATGTCGAGCCACCCAATAATCTTTTCCGGTTCTATCAATCAGCTTATGGCATCACCGTCGCTAAGGCCGAAGAGCATTTGAAAGCGGTTAGGGCGTCCGCCGAAGAGACTGACCTGCTCGGCATTGCTGATGGTGCGCCCTTGCTGGAAATTGACCGTATTGCCAAAATGCTTGATAGCCGGCCGGTCGAGTGGCGGGTCAGTCATTGCGATACTAGTAATTACCGCTACGTTGCTGAGCGCGGGTAGGAGATATTTTTACTAACTCTTCTCCATCATATTTAGTTGGTCATTCCCGCGAAAGCGGGAACCCAGAAGGCTACATTCCAGACCTATGCAAAAAATAACTAGATTCCGGATCAAGTCCGGGGTGACGCCTAGATTGGAGTGAAAGGAGAAAATTGAATGAGCAAGAAAATCGGCTATATCGGCCTCGGTGTCTTGGGCTCCGCTATGGTGCCAAATTTAATTAAGAGCGGTTTTGAGGTTATCGGCTATGATGTCCGCCCAGAAGTCCTGGAAGAACTTGGTAAACTGGGCATGACTGTAGCATGTTCACCTAAGGATACGGCGGAACGCTCGGATGTCGTTATTACCTGTCTGCCAACCATCAAGGTACTGCTGGATGTTTTCGGCGGCGATGACGGAATTGATAAAGCCGACAAAGCTGATCAAATTGTTATCGAAACCAGCACTTTCCCGGTCGATGCCAAGGAAAAAGCCAAGGCCTTCATGGAAGCGGCAGGCAAGCGCATGCTCGACTGTCCGGTCAGCGGCAATCGTATCCTGGCTGTTAAAAAACAACTGACGGCATTTGGCAGCGGCGATGAGGCTGCCTATCGTGAGGTTGAAGATATCATCCAAGGTTTTGCCAGCCGGACATTTTATATCGGCGAATTTGGCAGCGGAATGAAGATGAAGTTCTGCGCCAATATTCTCAATCTCGTCCATAACAGCGTTGCTGCAGAGGTGATGGTGCTCGGCATGAAATCCGGCCTCGACCCGGCAATGATCCATAGCGTCATCAGTGATTCGGGCTCAAGCTCATCAATATTTGAAACCAGGGGTGCAATGATGGCCAACAATAATTATGATCACGAAGGTATGAATTTCTCAATACCGATCAAGGATTCCCGTTTTATCTCCGATCATGCTCATCAAATGCGCGTACCGACCCCGATCTATCACGTCGCCTTGCAAAGCTATTATGCTGCCGTCGCGCAAGGTCATTTCGATGAAGATGCGGCGGCTGTCTGTGCGGCGATGGAACGCGCCGCCAATTTCGAACGGCCAAAAAACGAGAAAAAGAATAATGAGTTCTAGACCGAAAAAAATAGGTGTCATTGGCCTCGGTAATATGGGCCGGGGGATTGCCAAAAATATGATCAAGGCAGGCAATGATGTCTTTGTTTGGGATATAAAGGAGCCCGCCCGCAAGTCTTATACAAAGTCCGCAACCATCGTTGAGCCACAGGAAATGTCACAGAAATGCGCCATGATCATCTTTGTCGTACCGGGTTCACCCGAGATCGACGCGATGATGAAAGGCAAAAACAGCATGCTCGCCGAGCCCAAACGCGGGTTGGTGCTTTATGATTTCACCACCTCTGATCCGGTTTACACCAAAAAGCTGGCCCGCCGGGCGGTCAAGAAAGGCGTCGCCTATATGGATGCTGGCATGACCGGCGGCGGCGCGCAAGGGGCGGAAAAAGGCACCATGACGCTGATGATCGGCGGTGATAAGCGCGTTTTTAAACGCACCTCACCGATGCTGGCACCGGTTGCTAAGAAGCTCATTTATCTGGGCGAGAGCGGCACCGGTCACACCATGAAGGTGGTCCATAATATGATTACCCATGCCAACTTTTTCGCCCTCAGCGAGGCGGCACATTTGGGACGGCGCGCCGGCATTGATTTGGCAGATCTGATCGAGGTGTTTAACAACGGCAACGCGCGGAGTTTTATCTCCGAGCGCCGCTTTCCGGATCACATCTTATCCGGGACCTGGGATGGCCGCTCACGGGTTTACAATCTCAACAAAGATGTCGGCATGGCCATCGCGCTCGCTGACAAACTCGGTGCAACAGTCAATATCGGCCGCGACACCTATGCCTATATCCAGGAAGCCGTCAAGCAAGGCCGCGCCGAAGATGACTTCACCCGGCTTTATCCGGACCTTGAAAAATTGGATCGGAAAAAGAAGAAAAAGCGGAAACAGAAATAACTTCCAACTGTTCAACTGCACCCGGTACCGGGGTCGCAGCTATTCTCAACTAAGCGCCAGATCGACCAGCTCATCGCCGATGATTGTGCGTTGTTCGTCGATGATCGGCGTGACGACATCGGTGAATTTCTGCCACTAAGCACCGGTTAGACGAATAATCTCGTTCTCTGCCGGATCAAATTTTTTCAGCTGCTCGATATCTTCTTCAATTGCCAAGGCGCGTTGAATGTTAGTCGCCTCCAGCGCGGCCGCATCAACCGCCTCCCGCACGTCATCCGGCCAGCCCTCATACAGCGTCAGGTTCACATAAAGCCCGCAGACACTCAATATGTGGCCGGTGAGCGTGATATAGCGGTGATATTTATGAACATTGAAATGGTAAATATTGGTTAGCGGATTATCGTGTCCATCAAACTCACTGATTTCAATCTCGGTGATAAAATCTTTGATATTTTGGGCGGCGGGATCAAAGCCCAAGCGGCGATAGATGTGGCCATGGAACTCGCTGGGCAGTGTCCGCGTGCGAATGCCTTCACAATCCTTGGGCTTGCGGATCGGCCGCACACGGTTGGTAAAATGGCGGAAACTATTGTCCCAGAAATGCAGAATTTTTATATCCGGATGAACCCCTTCAATAGCAGCGCGCACCCGATTACCGAGCTCACCATCTAGCTTGGCATAGGCTTGATCACGAGTATAAAACGTGAACGTTGGATCGAGCACGCTGACTAGCAACACATCAGACGAAAAATAAATGGTCGAAATGTAACAGAACTTTTGTTTACCACTTTCCGTCAGCGTAATGAGATCGCCCGTGCAGTGACCGTGTTAAAATTAATTTTTTTTTGCTACTTGTTCCATAAATCTTGATTAAGTTTTAATTAGCTTGGAATTCGAATTGACGATATATCATTAGAGTTCAACGGCA
>CAJWIB010000283.1 GCA_913041095.1 uncultured Rhodospirillaceae bacterium
GACCGCCGATCTGCCCCTGCTACCCAATGGGAAAGTTGACCGGCTGGCGCTAAGCACCGGCAGACACCAGCCAGCAGCCCGGGAGTACTCAGTGTAGCCGCCGACTCGGCCCGGGCAGGCCAACCCGACGTGTTTACCCAGGTTAAGTGATTTTCCGTACGATTTGTGACATTGCCCTATAAATGGTCAGCGGAAGCCTCGGGGGACAGGCCTGACAGTTCGTTCACCTGGTAATCTGACCCTCCCCCTAAATTGGTCCACTCTTATAGTGAGTAAACGGAGGATCAAGTTATGGGAATCAAGAGACACAAGCCCGAAGAGATTGTCACCAAGTTGCGTCAGGTTGAAGTGCTTGTCGGCCAGGGAATGGCCAGGATTGATGCGATTCGGCAGATCATGGCTGGCAGTTCGGTCGCCACTAAAGTCACATTAGACCTCTCGTGTGGGCTTACGGATATCTAATTGATAAAGCTGGGCAACCACAGGGCCAGCGTGGGAAATGCGATGAGCAAGACCAAAATGGCCAATTCAATCAGGATAAACGGTATCGCGGAGCCGACGACCTGTCCCAGGGTAACGTTGAACGGCGCCACCCCTTTCATGACATACAACAGCAGTCCAAAAGGCGGCGTCAGTAGGCTGATCTCCATGGTGATCAGCATCAGCACCATGAGCCAGATCACGTCGATCTGGAAGATCGCCTGCAGCGAAGACGCGCCGAATAAGAAGAACGGCAATGTCAGCAGCAACATGCTTACCTGGTCCATGAAGGCACCCAGGAACAAAAGCACCAGCATCATCATGACAACTACCGTCAATGACGTCATCTCCATGGCCAGCACTTGACGTAACAGGCCGTCCGTAGCTCCTGAGTTCGACAATGCCTGAGAAAACACCAGCGAACCTGCGATAATAAACAGGATCATGGTGTTGATCTTGGCCGTTTCCATCAATGACTTGGTAATAGCGCGCCAGGTGAAATCAGCACCGTCGATGCCGGTAATTTTGATGATGTTCTTGAACAGTTTAAAAAAATAACACGCCCCCAGGGCCGACAGTACGCCCAGCGCCGCCGATTCCGCCGGCGAGGCAATTTTAAAGAAGATGCTGCCGACCACGACGATGAAAATAATGAACAAAGGTAGTATATAAAGCAGGAAAGGCAGGACCCGGTTTATGCTTCGGCGATACTTGCCTTTATAACTCCAATGGAGCTTGGGTTTGCCGCCCAGGTTGATCGTCAGGGATACCGGTTCATCCAGGTCGCTTTCATCCGGGTCATAAGACGGTGCCAGTTTTGGGTTAAAAGAGCAGCGGATGATCACGTAGGCGAAAAAGCACACCGCCATGAGAATGCCCGGCACAATACCGGCGATCAAAAGTTGCGCGACCGATTGTTCGGCCAGGCTGGCTAGCAGCACCGCCAGAGCCGACGGCGGGATCAGCATGGCGATGCCGCCTACGGCCATAATCGGTCCCATGGCGATGGTCGGCTGATAACCGCGTTTGATCATATCGGGCAGCAGGACAGAGCCCAGAATGGCGGTATTGGCGATGGTTGAACCGGAAAGCGACGAAAAGATCGTCCCGCCAACAATGGATACCACAGACAAACGCCCGGGAACCCGCGATATCATGCGATCAATGGCCCCAATCGCCTTGAAAGCGACCCCGGTTTGCAAAAGGATTTCACCCATCAACAAAAACAGGGCGATGGGCGCAAAAGTAAACTTGAAGGCGTTATTGAATTCCATCGGCATCATAACAAGCCCGATGTCGCCACTGATAAACAGATAGGTTCCAAGTACGTTTGCCGCAAAAAATGCGAGTGCTACCGGCAGACCGATAAACATAATCAAGCAAACCGTTCCCAGCATCAGGGCTAAGGCGAGATACCATTCCATGGCCTAAAAACCCGCCTCTGAAGCGACATCTTTTTCGCGTGCAGCCATCCTTCGAAAACGCAACAAAAATTCAATCGACAGCAAGAAAAACGACAATGCAAATACCGCCATCATGTACCAGTTTTTGATTTGAATGACCTTGTCGGGCATGGTGCCGTCCTGGAATTCGGAAAACGTCGCACGAACGCCGTAGAAACACAGGAAAAGGCACAACGCCGAACCGAACAGGTTAATAAAATGATCCAGTCGCGTCGCCGCTGATTTCGGAAGCGCCTGAAGAAGAACATCAATCCGGACATGAGCACCCTTTTGCAATACCCAAGGTGCGCCGATAAAGGCACCGACATAGAGGGAATATTCAACAACCTCGTATATCCAGAAAATGTTGCCTAATTGGGTCTTGATGAGGAAAAGGTTGAGTGGGATCAAAACTGCGTAAAGGGCGATTAATACCGCCGACAAAGAAGCCAGAAAAAATATAAAGCAGTTAAAACCAGCCTCGAGCCGATCGATTTGCCTTCGCATAACGCGGTCCGTCGTTTCTATTGAGACATATAACTGATTAATCGTAAACGGGGGAGCCGAAGCTCCCCCATCACGTTAAATGGTCATTCTTTTACTTTGAGAACAACTTTTTCAGTGCCGGTCCGTGTTCTGGACTGCGCGCGATAACCTCCGCCCAACCTTCTTCAGTCGCTGTTTTTAGCCACAAATCGGCATCGGCGCCTTTAAAGGTGATCGTCTCCATGCCTTTTGAGGCCATCCAGTCCTTTTGCTTTTTCAAGGCCGCCTGGAATGCAGGCGTTGAGGATTCCGATTTAGCTTCGAATTCCATGCCGACTTTGGTCAACAGGGCCTTTTGCTCATCATTCAGGGATTTCCACGTGTCCAGGTTGATGACGTTGTGTAGAGCGCTGTTATAGAACCCGGGCTCGACGCGATATTTGGTCACTTCGATCCAGGTCGGCACCCAGCCAAGGGCTGGCCAACCGAACCCCTGAACGGTGTTGTTCTCCATGTAGGTGTATACCTGCGCGGTATTGGACACTTGCACAGTGGCGCCCAGTTTCGTGAATAACGCCTTGTAAATCGGCGAAATACGAAGATGTAATCCGGTCAAATCAGGTTTGCTAACGGGTTTGTTCAGCCAAAGATGGAAGGGGCCAAAATCATGATAGCGGGCTAGATAATGGATGTTTTTCTCGCCAAACAGTTTTTGCAGATAGTCGATGCCGCCTCCTTCTCGCAGCTCCGAATACGGATAATCGGAGAACCTGAGCGCGGCGCCTTCAATCAGAACGTTGCCAAAATACCCTTCGGTACAGCCGACGATGTCGTACGCACCTTTGGACATTTTCTGAACCAAGGTGAAAGGACTGCCAATGGCAGGGGCGCCGCCGACCAATTTGATCTGAATTATGCCTTTGCCCTGCTCGTTCACGGCATTAATGAAAGCTTCCCAAGGCTTGGAGACCGGGTGTCCGACCGGAAAACAGCCCGCGCCGTTAATCGTCCTTTCGGCGGACGACGCCGGAGTTGTCAACCCCGTCATCATGATCGCGGCCACGCCGGCGGCGAATGTCTTCATAAATAGTTTCATTATTAACTCTCCCTAGCGTTGTTGATCTTCGTGAATTCAAGCCCTAGTGGCACGATCCGGTTCTCGCAAATTTGATCCAGGTCAAAACCCAGAGCAGCGCCGAACTCAAACAACTAGCGCGCACCTTCTGCCACAGGGTCGAGTATAGGAAGGATAAACACCCTTTTCACCCAAGTCCAACAGCCGCTGCTTGCGTTCAATGAATTCGCTTGAGAATTGACCCAGATCAACTAGATACTAAGCCCCCCATGCTGATATCTCAAACCCATATAACAATGCTGTTATCGAAAGAAGGTACTTCATGCGTAAGCACATCATATGTAAGTTAAGAATATTGGCAACATTGA
>CAJWIB010000284.1 GCA_913041095.1 uncultured Rhodospirillaceae bacterium
AACGCGCGGTCATTGCGTATTCAGGCAGAGTATCTTGAGCCTGAAACCCGGTTCGAAAAATTTAACGTTAAAGACACCATTGTGTTTTTTGGCTCAGCGCGTACCAAATCCCGCAGTCAGGCCCAAAAAGCTTTACGGCAAGCTAGGAAATCCAGCGCTTCTTCAAAACAGATCGTTAGAGCTGAGCGCGATCTGAAGATGTCGCGCTATTACGAGGAAGCAAGGGAACTCTCGAAACGGCTAACCAAATGGTCAAAAGATCTAAACAATGAAGGTGATGAAAGGCGGTTTGTCATTTGCACCGGTGGTGGACCTGGCATTATGGAAGCCGCCAATCGTGGTGCTTCGGAAGGTAAGGGTTTGAACATCGGGCTCAATATTTCATTGCCGTTTGAGCAACACGAAAACCCCTATATTACCCATCATTTGGGATTTGAATTTCACTACTTTTTTATGCGTAAATTCTGGTTCGTCTATTTAGCTAAAATGATCGTCGTCTTTCCCGGCGGCTTCGGCACGCTGGATGAGCTGTTCGAAGTGATGACGCTTGATCAGACCGGCAAATTAACCAAGCCGGTAAAAATAGTGCTGTATGGCGAAAATTACTGGAAAGATATCATTAATTTTGAAGCCTTGGCCAAATACGGCACCGTCAGCCTGGACGATCTGGATATGATGTATATCACAGACAATGTCGATGAGGCGTTTGATTATATAACCTCTGAATTATCCGAAAATGCATTGGATCATCCAGGAGGTATTTTGTAATCTTAGTGTCTTGTGGTAATTCCCCATTTAACTTTTAAGTTTTTCGGTATTTGGAAAAATTTTCCGTCAAGTTGGCGGAGCAGTCAAGAGGTGAGCCATCACACCTGCGTGGGTAATAGTTAATTTTTCCAATGGTGACGGGCACCACTCAAATTGTTAACTATTTAAGAATCTCGCCGTCGAACTGATATTTCCCCTTCGGGTCTTCGATTTCGAGAATCCAAAGATCGGGGTCATATTTCTGCTGTTTTTCGAGATATTCATAGGCTACCATATCATCCATCGGTTCACCGCCACCGGCTTGTGACCAGGCTATTTCACCAGACATATCGCGGGTTTGCGAGTAGATGCAGGACGTGCCATCCAGCGTATTGATACGGAGAAATATTGCACCCGCATCGGTATCGCCTTTTTTAACCACATAGGTCGCGAGATTGGCGATTGCACATAAGCGAATTTGAGCCTGAATCCAAATGCCGGATTTTAGGCGATCCCGCTCCATTGAGAGATTTTAAGCAGCCGAGGCGGCATCTTCCGAGCGGCCAACCAGTTTTTCATAATCGGCACGCAAATTCTTGGTGACTTCACCAACGGTTAATTCGAGATTATCGATTTTACCCACTGGGGTTACTTCCGCTGCTGTGCCGGTGACGAAGATTTCGAGCGCGTCTGGCAATTCTTCCGGCTTGATATGCCGCTCAACCAATTTATAGCCGCGTTTTTTTACGAGTTCGATAACGGTTTGCCGGGTGATGCCGTTCAAGAAGCAGTCCGGCGGCGGCGTGTTAATGACATTGCCGTCGGTAATCATAAAAAAATTAGCGCCCGTGCCTTCGACAACGTTGCCGCGCCAATCGAGCATCAAGGCGTCATCATAGCCGGCCGCTTCAGCTTCATGCTTGGACATCGTGCAGATCATGTAAAGACCAGCGGATTTAGCATGAACGGGGGCCGATTCCGGAGGCGGGCGGCGCCATTGTGAGGTTTTCAAGCTGATTCCTTTATTGCGTGCTTCCGGTGAGAAATAGGACGGCCATTCCCAAACCGCGATGGCCAAGTGTATTTTAGTTTCCTGGGCTGAAACACCCATCATTTCGCTACCGCGCCAGGCGATCGGGCGGACATAGCCATCAATGATGTTGTTGACTTTACACGCTTCTATACAGGCGGCATCAATCTCATCAGCCGAGTAGAGAATCTTAAAACCCATTATTTCTGCAGAATTTATCAATCTGTCGGTATGTTCACGGAGCTTGAAAATATTGCCGGCGTAAACGCGTTCCCCCTCGAACACGCTCGACGCATAATGCAGAGCATGCGTTAGCATATGCAGATTGGCGTCGCGCCACTCCACCATTTCCCCATCGTACCAAATCAACCCGTCACGATCGTGAAAACCTTCGCTTGGCATGAAATTATCTTCCCAGTTTTTATTGTTTTACGAAATGATGTTGCTTCAAATAGCGTTATCTGGCATATATGTCAATAACACTGACTTATTTTTCAAAATGTATATTGTTATTGAAAAGGTTCAGAATGGACGCGTCAACTCCGGAAACGCCAAAAGAGAAACTTGAAGCCGCTTATTCAGACGCCGAGCTGCGCGACGCTATGGAACTGCTGTTTTTCTCTTATCGTGATTTTATCGGCGAGCCGGATGCTATTCTTAATGACTATGATTTTGGCCGCGCCCATCACCGAGTTATCCATTTTGTCGGCCGCAATCCGGATATTACCGTCAGTGATTTACTCGAGATTTTGAAAATCACCAAACAAAGCTTATCGCGGGTATTGAGCCAGCTGATCCGCGAGGATTTTATTAGCCAGGAGCATGGCCCAACTGACCGGCGGCAACGGCTGCTGTCGCTGACGGGAAAAGGCTACGCTTTGGAAGAGAAGCTTTCAGCCCATCAACGTACGCGCATCGCTGAAGCGTTTAAGGCCGCCGGACCAGAAGCGGTCGACGGTTTTTACCAAGTATTATTGAATATGATGAATAATCCGAAGGAATTTAACAGACACGAAACAACTTAGCGGAAGGCTAAACTAAAGTGAGTGTGGAAAACGCCCATATCCTCGTTGTTGATGATGATGACCGCTTAAGGGATTTGCTGAAGAAATATCTCAGCGACAATGGCTTTGGCGTCACGGCAGCTGAAGACACTAAAGCAGCCCGGGCGAAAATGGCGAGCGTTGCCTTCGATCTCATTGTGCTTGATCTGATGATGCTAAATGAATCCGGTCTTGAGTTTACCGCCTCGCTCAGGCAGTCAGGCAGCCCAGTGGCCGACGTGCCGATCCTAATGCTGACCGCGATGGCCGAGACCGATGACCGGATAACCGGGCTTGAAGCTGGCGCTGATGACTATCTGATCAAACCCTTTGAACCGCGTGAATTGTTGCTGCGCATTAACAGCATACTCCGCCGAGTGCCGCAGGAAGTTGATGAGTTGGCGCCGACCGAGGCACGCTTGGGTGAGTTTGTGTTTGATCTGGAGCGGGAGGAATTACGTCATGGCGATGAAATGATTGGCTTAACTTCAACCGAAGCCCGATTGTTGAAGATTCTCGCCGAAAAGCCCGGCGCCATATTCAGCCGGGAATATTTGATGAAATTGGTGGTGCCGGATGGCGGTGAACGGACCGTCGATGTCCAAGTTAATAGGCTCCGGCGCAAGATTGAACCGGATGCCAGATTGCCGCGCTATTTACAAACGGTGCGCGGACAGGGCTATATTCTGCGGCCGGATTGATGGTGTAATAAATGACAATGTCGATTATAAAAGTAATTAAACGCTTTTTACCAAAAAGTTTGCTGGGACGGTCGATCCTGATTATTGTGACACCGCTGATCCTACTGCAATTGGTGTCGGCATTTGTCTTTTATGAAAGCCATTGGGATAAAGTGAGTGTGCGTTTGGCGCGTGGACTGGCCGGCGATATAGCGGCTATAGTTGATTTGCTTGCTCAAAACAAAACACCGGAAGGTCGCACCGCTGTTATCGAGCTGGCGTCAAATCACTTTGGGCTGGAATCCCAGATTATTGATGGTGAAGTATTGGCGAATGAAAAACTCAAA
>CAJWIB010000285.1 GCA_913041095.1 uncultured Rhodospirillaceae bacterium
AGGTATAAAAAATATGATCGCGTTTCACGGGCATCAAAACAGCGCTCTGAACTGAACGAGCAGGTTAGTGCTTCCAGCATTTGAAGGCATGGTCGATTTCGAAAAGGTAAAAGCAATCGCCCCTGCCCTCAGTCTTTGCGAATCCGAGATATTGGACCGTGTTCGTTGTATTAGAGAGGACACTTCAAAGCCGCTGCGGACCGATCTGGAAGAACAATCTCGGGAGCACCTGGAAGCAAAATTCCATAAGCTGATCACCAATTTTATGATGGAAACGCGCTCTCTGGAGCGCTGCGAGAAAATTTTAGTCACTCTTGCTCGGCGGTTGGGCGAGCTCCATTCATCGGAAAGAGGGGGCGAACGTCAACTGGCTGCTAAATTGTGTGAATGGCTGCGTGCGGAAATGGCTATAGACTGATAGCGCCTGATCGTATGGGCCGCTCCGCTAAATTGGATTTGATCAGTTTGCAGTCGTAGCGTGGCACCACACCACAATAATTTAGTCGCTTTCCACACTCAACCGAATTTGATTAATAGGGTAGATATTCTCAAAAGCTCTTGTATTTTCTCTGTAATTTGGTATTAAAGTACCTAATTACTATTTTAAGGTCAAAATATCTCACAAGCTTCATTTAACCGATTATTTCGGTTGGGAAAGCACTAATTTTAAACCATGATGGCCGCGTCGACCGTAGTACAAAGACTTAGGAGCCAGAGATGCAGTTCGGACTGACCGAAGAACAACAGATGATGCAGGATATGGCAAAAAATTTTGCCGAAACGGAAATCCTGCCAACCCTCGAAGAAGATGAAGCCGCCCATAAATTTCGCCCTGAACTGGTCCGGAAAATGGGCGAACTTGGCTTTTTCGGCTGCTCGATACCGGAAGAATATGGTGGTAGTGGATTTGGCTTTCTTGAAGCGGTTATCATTGCTGAACAGATCGCCAAAGTCAGTGGTTCCTGGCGCTTGCCGTTCAATATGCAAAATCACGGTCCCGCCGTAACGGTCAATCATTTCGGCACCACGGAGCAGAAAGAAAGTTTCATTCCCGGCTGGGTTAGCGGTGAAGCAATTGGCTTTTTCGCCATGACTGAGCCAGATACCGGTTCCAATGTCGTGCAAATGCGCACTACGGCGACCGATAAGGGGGATCACTGGGAAATCAATGGTCAGAAAATGTGGATTTCCAATGCCCATACCGGCGATTGGGGTTTGCTGTATGCCATCACCAACCGCGAGGCGGGCCATAAAGGCATGACTTGCTTCATCTTCAATCCCAAAGAAACCGAAGGGGTCATCACCTCGGCGATTGAGACTAAGCTTGGCTTGCACTGCGCACCGACTGGTGAAATTGCCTTTGACGGGGCTAAATTTCCGAAGGATGCAGTTTTGGGAGAAGTCGGACAAGGTTTCCAGATTTGCATGTGGCAGTTAAATAACACACGGATTGGTTGCGCTGCTGGTGCTGTCGGAATTGGCGGCGGCGCTACCGAAGCAGCGATCAATTACGCCAACGAACGGACCCAGTTCGGCAAGAAAATTGGTTCTTACCAGATGGTGCAGGCGCAGATTGCCGATATGGTTGCCGAACATGATGCCGCCAAGTTGCTGCTTTACCGTGCCGCTTGGCTAAAAGATCAGGGACTACCCAACCAGCACGAAACCTCGATGGCCAAACTGTTTGCCTCCGAAGCCGCGGTCCATGCTGCGAGTGATGGTATGAAAATCTTTGGTAGTTATGGTTATTCCACCGAATATCCAGCGGAACGGTTCTTGCGTGACGCCCATTCGCTCCGGGTAGTCGAGGGTACCAGTAATATTCAAAAGCTGATTATCGCTGGCATCTCGCTGGGAGATTCCGAAAACCGAGTGTAAAATTTATAAGAGGTACAATAGACCATGGCCCGCAAGCAAACACCCTTACGTCCTTACTTCGAAGAAATGCCCGCAATCGGCAAGGCACTGAGCGACGGCGTTATCAAACGTTCGCAGGAAAATGTTGATCTCATCAAAGCACAGGATGAGATTGTCGTCAGGGAGGTTGAGCGGGTCGCGAACGCTGGTATTCCGTCTGAAAAAATTCACTCGCGTGGCGGTTTGACGGTTTACGACCGCCTCGAATATTTGGTTGACGAGGGAACCTGGAACCCGCTTCACACGCTCTACAATCCCACCGACAACGAAGAAGGTTGCACCGGTGTTGTCAATGGTATCGGTAAAATCGAAGGTAAGTGGGCGGTCATTATCGGCTTTGACAACAAAGTTATGGCCGGTGCCTGGATTGCCGGGCAGGCTGAAAATATTCTCATGGTCACCGACATGGCCAAGCGGCTCAACGTTCCGCTGGTCTGGATGACCAACTGCAGCGGGGTCAAGCTGATGGAGCAGGAAACGGTTTACGCCGGCCGCCGGTCGAGTGGCACACCATTTTTCCGCCATGCCGATCTAAACCAATTAGGCGTGCCGATCCTCAACGCTATTTACGGCACCAATCCGGCGGGCGGCGGTTATCAGGGTATCAGCCCAACTATCCTGCTGGCTCATGAAGGCGCTAATATCGCGGTCGGTGGCGCCGGTATTGTCGGCGGCATGAATCCCAAGGGTGAAGTCGATATGGAAGGTGCCCGCGCCCTTATCGAAGGTTCCAAGAACTTTAAAGCCAAAGCGCCTGGCCGGGTCGAAACACATTTTGATGAAACGGCTTATTTCCGTGAAGTTCATGAAACCGAGCAGGGCGTCTTGGACGGCATTAAAGATTACATGCGCATGATGCCGGCTTACGATCCGGTGATGTTTCAGGTAGCCGAGCCGGGTGAGCCAAAATTTGAAGCCATGGATCTTAACTTGATCCTGCCGGCTAACCAAAAACGCCCCTACGATTCAATTCAGTTATTGGCGCGGCTTACCGACAACAGTGAATTCATGGAATTCCGTCCTGATTATGGACCTGAGATTTTCTGCGGTATCGCCAAGATCGATGGTTTCCCCGTTGCCATCGTCGGCAACCGCCAGGGCGTCTATCCGGACTATCCCGCCTATGCTGACGGCACTTATCCTGGCGTCGGCGGCAAGCACTACCGTGAAGGTCTGATTAAGCAAGGCGAGTTCGTCACTTTGTGCGGCCGCGACAATTTGCCGATGATCTGGTTACAGGATACCACTGGCATTGACGTTGGTGATCTGGCCGAGGAAGCAGAATTGCTGGGTTTGGGCCAAGCGCTGGTTTATTCCATCGAGCAGACCGAAATTTCAATGATGTGTATTGTCCTGCGTAAAGGTCAGGCCGCAGCCCATTATATCATGTGCGGTCCTCAAGCTAATAATAACAATGCCTTTACGCTCGGCACCGGCTGCACCGAGATTTGCGTGATGCACGGTGAAACCGCTGCGGCTGCATCCTATGCCCGGCGCTTGCTCAAGGAAGATGAAGCCGGCAACGATATCACTCCGGTGGTCGAAAAAATGAACGAAATGATCCAGGATTATCAGGATAAATCGGAACCGATATATGCCGCCAAGAAGGGCTTCGTCGATGAAATCGTGCAATTAACTGATTTGCGCAAATACATTCAGGCCTTCACCGGGGCTAATTATCAAAACCCCAAATCGATCACGCCGGTTCACCAGATGCTGCTGCCGCGTTTGATCAAAGGCTAGGAAACCTGTTTCCAAGGTGGCAAAAAAAAGGTACGAGTTAGGAAAATTCAGATAGTTATTGAGTGATATTAGTCAGCAACCCGGCTGCGGTGTAACTCAATACAATCTCACAGGAAAGGATATATCGATGGAAAGAATCTTAAACGCTCAGCCGACTTTGTCAGGCGCCGCGTGGCCGGCATC
>CAJWIB010000286.1 GCA_913041095.1 uncultured Rhodospirillaceae bacterium
TACCAGCAAGCCAACTTCATCGGTCATTTTCTCCAGCAACTTGTTACGCTGAGGACCCGATAGTTTGCCTTTGGTGACAACGGAATCGAGCAGTATTTTAATATTAACCTCATGATCCGAGCAATTAACGCCAGCTGAGTTGTCGACTGAATCCGTGTTTAAACGGCCGCCGTTTAAGGCATATTCGACCCGGCCCAATTGGGTCGCGCCAAGATTGGCGCCCTCGCCAACCACCTGACAACGGAGATCCTTGGCATCAATGCGCACCGCATCATTGGCCCGGTCACCGGCATCACCATGCGATTCGGTTGAGGCTTTGATATAGCTGCCAATGCCGCCAAACCATAGCAATTCCACTTCCGCCGTCAGCAGCATCTTGATCAGCTCATTCGGTGTCACTTGGGTTTTGGTAAAACCAAAGCGAGCTCTAATCTGCGGCGAAAGATTGATCGATTTAGCACTACGTTCAAAAATACCGCCACCTTTTGAAATCAGTGTATTGTTGTAATCGGTCCAGCTTGAACACGGTAAATTAAACAGACGTTGACGCTCGGCATGACTTTTCGCCGGATTTGGTTCCGGATCGATAAAAATATGCAGGTGATTAAAGGCAGCCAGCAATTGGGTCTTCTTTGACAGCAGCATACCATTTCCGAAGACATCACCCGACATGTCACCGACACCAATTACCGAGAAGGTTTCGGTTTGGATGTCTTTGCCAATTTCACGGAAATGCCGCTTGACGGATTCCCAGGCGCCACGGGCAGTAATGCCCATTTTCTTATGGTCATAGCCAATCGAGCCACCCGATGCATAGGCATCACCCAACCAAAAGCCATAATCGATCGAAACACCATTGGCAATATCCGAAAACGTCGCCGTGCCCTTATCAGCTGCGACGACCAAATATGGATCATCAACATCCCGGCGCACAACATCCCGTGGTGCTATGACTTTAGCACCCTTGTAGTTGTCGGTGATATCAAGCAATCCACCCATAAACATTTTATAGCAGGCAATGCCTTCTTCGAGGAACGCCTCGCGGCCACCTTCGGCGGGCGGACGTTTAATAACAAATCCACCTTTCGAGCCGACCGGGATGATCACCGTATTTTTCACCATCTGGGCTTTCATCAGACCGAGAATTTCGGTGCGGAAATCTTCCGGGCGATCCGACCAGCGAAGACCGCCACGCGCGACCATACCACCGCGCAAATGCAAGGCTTCAAAACGCGGTGAATAGACAAAGATTTCACGCATCGGTCGTGGCAATGGCAGTTCATCAATATTCTCGCTATCAAGTTTCACCACTAAATAAGATTTTGGCTTACCGGCTTCGGTGTGTTGGTAGAAATTAGTTCTGAGCGTTGAATCTATCGCATTTAGAAAACGCCGTAATATTCTATCCTCATCAGCGCTTTCTACTTTGTCGAGGGTGCTAAGTATTCTCTGCTGCAACCGAATAACCCGGCGATTATGACCGGCTTGCGCTGCCGGATCAAAATAAGCTTGAAAGAGCTGCACTAAATTGGCGGTAATACTTGTATTGTTGCACAGCGCTTGCTCCATATATTCTTGGCTAAACGGCACCTTGGCTTGTTTGAGATATTTTGCGTAGGTGCGAAGAATGACAATTTCCCGCCAATTCAATCCGGCTCCTAGCACCAAAGAATTAAATCCGTCACTTTCCATTTTGCCGCGCCAAACTCGGCTAAAAACTTCATGAAAATTGGCCCGCGCAGAATCAACATCCACGGTCGAGCCATCGCGGGTTACCATGCCGAAATCATGGATCATAATAACGTCATGGCCATCATGGCCCGGACGAACAATATGAGGAACTTCGTCGATGACTTTAAGGCCCATATCTTCAAGCATAGGTATTACATCTGACAATGGCAGGGGCACATCAGGATGAAAAACTTTAAAGCGAACTTTACTACCTGCTGCGTTGTCCGGTTGATAAAAATAAAGGTTGAGATCATCACCTTCTACAACCTGTTCTAATCTGGAAATATCATCAATCGCCACGGCAGCATTAAAATTTTCCTGGTAATTTACCGGGAATGCGTTGCCGTATGAGCTCGAAAGCTGGGAACCGACATCTTCACCATGGGCAGCAACGAGCTCACCTTTCAGCTGATCGCTCCAAGATTGTGCTACTTCAGCTAATTCTGCTTCGACTTTGCTGATCGAAATTCTTTTGTTTAACCCACCGGGAGTACCCACGACAATATGCAGGCGGGCCAACGGCGCATCGCCGAACTCGGTATTAAAAAAGGAAACTTCGCCATTAAAAGACGCAGCCAAAAGATCCTGAATTTTCAATCGTAAGCTGGTGGTAAAACGGTCACGCGGTATAAAAACCAAGCAGGATAAAAAACGGCCAAAATTATCCCAGCGTGTAAATAGCGCAACCCGTTGGCGCTCCTGGAGATGTAGGATACCCATACTGATATCCAATAAATCATCTTCCTGAATTTGAAAAAGTTCATCGCGCGGATAAGTTTCAAGTATATGCGCCAAGGCCTTACCGTCATGACTTGCCGGGGCAAAACCGGCTCGGGCAATAACCGTATCAATTTTACGCCGAAGAAAGGGGATGGATTTTGGGCTTGAGCTATAGGCTACCGATGTAAATAAACCAACTATCAACCGCTCACCCACAACTTTACCCGATTTATCAAACTTTTTGACTGCAATGGTATCCATCATGACGGTGCGGTGAACCGTCGAGCGCACATCGGCTTTACTGATTACCACCGGATCCGGACGGCGAATAAAGGCGCGAACCTCTGGCGGCATCATTTCCATATGGCGCAGCTCTTTTAGCACAATTCGTTTTGATTCCCGCAACACGCCAAGACCGCTTTTCGGATTAACTTTTACTTTTGCCTTGGCGCCGGTGCCGGTGAAATCATATTCGCGGTAACCTAAAAAAGTGAAATTATTGTCGTGGACCCATTGGAGAAAATCCTGTGCTTCGTTTAGCTCACCGGAATTTTTAGCCGTCACTTGCAGTTTCATCTCGTTTATAACATCCAGCACTTGACTGCGCATGGCTTGCCAATCTTCGACACTTGCCCGCACATTATCGAGGACGGTTGTTAATTTTTTTTGCATTTCATTAAGACGTGCAGCTGGAGAGAGTTTCATAATTTCAAAACTCATTACGGCTTCAACGGTTGCTGTCTTATCAACCGTTTCGCTTGCTAAAATTTCTTTCAGCAAGCCATCTTTTCCCCGTAAAAAACGGCAGATCGGGTGAATAAGCAAATGGATGGTGACGCCATGTTGTGCGAGATTAGCGGTAACGGAATCCACCAAAAACGGCATGTCATCGGTAACAATTTCAAGAATAGTGTGCTCACCATCCCAGCCATTGGCAGGTATACTCGGATTATACACACGTATTTTGGTTTCACCGGGTTTACGCTTTTGAGCAAAATTCCAAATCGAATTGGCCGTTCCAGCCAGAGTTTTTATAGGCTTATTCTGTAAATCCTGAACCGTCAGATTGGCAAAAAACTGACCAATAAAAAAAATTTGGTGTTTAGATGGTTTCTTTTTGGAAACCGCCTTAGTCGCCCCAATTGCTTTTCTGATGAGATCTGTCTTTTGCTTGTCCGACGTTGAACTCATATTTAAACCCCCATGTAAAAATTGGTTGGTAATTTAATTAAATTAATGGGGCTAACCCAGCTAACTAGTTCAAATATAGTTTAACCCACTATTTTATTTATCTTAATTGCGCTTGCGGTTTGGGGTTGTTAAATCACCACTCACATTCCTTTAAAAATAGCCCAAAATGCTGTCTGGGAACACCATTAAAC
>CAJWIB010000287.1 GCA_913041095.1 uncultured Rhodospirillaceae bacterium
CACATCACGGGTAAAGTCTACCTTACTAAGATCAGGCAATTGGCCGTAACCGGCTTTCAATTCCCGCACATCGTCGAGCTTCAACTGATTGGTAACATCACCGACCCAACCTTTACCGAAGCTTTCCCATTGCAGCATATCAACACCGCGGGCACCGAGCATTGACCACAACGCCATTTCAACCGCGCCGGTATCGGAAGCGGCGACAATACCAATGCGGTAGTCTTCGGGGATACCGAGAATATCGTGGGTCTTATCGAGAACTTCCTGGATTCTGGCTTTACCGGGCTTGGAACGGTGTGAGCGTCCAACCAAGGCGTCATTGAGGACCGCTGGCGACCAGCCAGGACGTTTTGCACAAGGTCCGGAAGAAAAATTGGGATTCGCCGGACGGATGTCCGGTTTTGCTAAGTTTGTCATCTGTTTTACTCCTATCCTTACAGATAGGTCGCAATCCGTTGGGGGATTGTGGCCCGCCGCCGCTTATATAGAGGTCGGCATGCGCCGTCAATTGAAACATTGTTTATTTGTATCAGGCTCAGGTATTGAATTAGAGGCGGAAAATGTTTGAGAATAGCCTGCATATGTTGAACGCTAGAGCAATTATCAGCGCTGTAAAAATGCGTTATCGTGTCGGTTTCCTCGTGACGATGTTTATCACCACGGTGGTGGGCATATTGTTTATCGAGCCTTTGCCGCAATCCATCGCCTATCATGGGTTTGTCGATACGAGAGCATGGCTTGGCATCGCCAATATTGGTAATGTTGCGTCGAACGTGTTATTTGCCATTGCTGGTGCTTATGGGCTTTACTTCGTGTTTGGGCCCCAAGGTCAATGCATATTCGCAAATTCCGCGGATCGCTGGCCGTACGCCTTTTTCTTCCTTGGCGCCGCGCTCGTCAGCTTCGGTTCGGCCTATTATCACCTGGCACCTGACAACGCCCGGCTGTTCTGGGACCGGTTGCCAATGACAATAGCGTTCATGGCGCTTTTTTCTATTTTCATTGCTGACCGGATTGATCAACGTATTGGGGTCAAATTGCTGTTACCGATTCTGCTCATGGCCGGAATTATTAGTGTATTTTATTGGGATTGGAGCGAAACTGTTGGCCGGGGCGATCTTCGATTTTACTTTTTGGTTCAGTTCTACCCCATCGTCGCGCTGCCGATCATTTGCTGGCTGTTCCCCAAAGGGCGATACACCAGCGACCGCTCTCTCATTTGGTTAATTGCCTGGTACGCCCCCGCTAAGGTATTAGAAATTTTTGATGCGGAGGTGTTTTCCATTCTTGGTAATATCGTAAGCGGCCACAGTCTCAAACACTTGGCCTCATCCGTTACTATATTTGTGGTCATCCGGATGCTGGCGGATTCGCGTCGAAGTCTTTCAGAGGTAAACTTCAAGTTCCCCAGCCAGCAAAAATCATCTTGACCGATATCAAGGTGCCCATCTCACCATTTGGCTAACAATAACAACATAACTTGACGTTTATATTGGAACTTTCGGTGGTGGACGCGGGCGAGCCCCGCGGATCTTGACCATTGCGCTAGCTGACGCCACAACATTATAAAGCCCGGAGGAACAAATAAATGGATTTCCAAACATTCGGCTTGCCAGAAGAATTAATTCTGATGCGGCAGACCTGTCGGGAATTCGTTAATGCGGTGGTCCACCCCTTTGTCCGCGCTAATCCGGAGCGAGAGTGGCTGTTCGATCCTGACCAGCGGTTTCCCCAAGAAATGTTGGTGGAGGCCGATAAACTAGGTCTGCGCACCATCGGCGTGCCCGAGGAATTCGGTGGCATGCAGCTAGACACGGAGTTCGAGGCCCAAACCCTTGCAATTATCGCCGAGGAACTTGGCCGCGGCGATTCTGGTTTTGCCGACAAGCTGGTGCAAAACTGGAAAGTGGCGCGGTTGCTCAGATTAACTGCGCCAGAACACCTGCAAGAAGCCTGGTTTCCGCGCCTCGTCGAAGACCCCTCCTTCCTGCTCGCCCACGCCCTCACCGAACCGCGCGGAGCCTCGGACCGCTGGCTGCCCTACAATGCGCCCAGCGCCAACATGGATACCAAAGCAGTCCTTGAAGACGGCCAATGGGTTCTCAACGGCCGCAAACATTTCATCAGTAATGGCTATGACGCAAGTTTGTTTGTTGTCTATGCCAATACCAACCCAAAAGTAGGTATCCGCGATGGCTCAAGCAGCTTTCTGGTACCACGTGAAACACCTGGCCTGACCGTGGCACGCTGCAACGAAACGCTCGGCGGGCGTTATATGAACAATGGCGAGATCGTGTTTGATGACTGCCTGGTACCCGAGGATCATATTCTGATCAAGGACACGGCTCTGCAGCGCAAGGCCGGCGCCTATTCTAATCCCGGCAAGATCATCCAGGCGGCCAAAAACCTGGGCGTCGGCGTCGGCGCCTTCGAGGATACTGCGGCCTACGTCCAGGACTACGTGCAAGGCGGGCAACCGCTCATCAAGCATCAGGCAGTAGCAGTACGTCTGGCTGACATGGCGATCAAAATAGAGGCGGTGCGCAGTTTCGTCCGTCAGACCGCCCAAGCCCTGGATGCTAATATTGCCGAGGCCGGCCGCATGTGCACCATGGTCAAGGTGCATGCCTCAGAAGTTATCTTGGAAGTTTGCCGCCAAGCCATGGAGCTGCATGGCGGCGCGGGTACCATGCTGGAAATGGGCATCGAGAAACATTTTCGGGATGCCGCCATGTTCCCTCACATGGACGGCACAGTAGATATTTCCAGCTTTCAAATAATTAAATCCATGTTCCCCGACAGTGCAGGCTCTTACGCTGGGCCCGAAACCGGACGTGAAACCTAAAGCAGCTCAGCTATACTTTAGGCGTTCCAGCACCCTACTCCACACCGGTATATAAACCCGATTCAGCGAACGTCATGCGCTGGCGACCTGGTTCTTCGGCCGCTAATGGTTCGCACGCCGTCATAGTTTCGTGGCAGCGTCCTACCAACTGATGATAAACGCTGGTGCCGTTGACTTTTTTAACCAAATCCTGCTCGGAAAGTTCCTTGATAAATTTCGCTGGTATCCCACCAACCAAAGTACGGGGCGCGACTTTGTCACCGATCTTGACGAAAGCATTGGCGGTAACGATGGCGCTTTCACCGATTTCCGCTAAATCCATTATCGTTGAATTTATGCCAATCAACACATTGCGTTTAAGCTCACAAGCATGAATGACAGCGCCGTGGCCAATATGGGCATCGTCTCCAACGATGGTATCGTTACAACTACCGTGAACACAGCAACTATCTTGAATGTTTACACCTGCGCCAACAACGATCCGGCCAAAATCACCGCGAAGTGATGCATTGGGGCCGATAAAACAATTAGGTCCGACGATAACATCGCCGATCAGCACTGCCGTCGGATGGACAAAAGTCGACGGATCGACTACCGGCACGATGCCGTTGACGGCATAAACCGTCAGCTCCGGTAGCCGTGAATTAGCGGAATTAGATGTCTGGGCGCCACTCATAGGATTACCTTTTTTTGTTAGTTAATATTAGCTGACTGGTAATATCCTGATGCAGCACTTGTTTCAATAACGATGATTACGCCATCACCCTCTATTTGCCTTTGGGTGACATCAGCGGTTGCTAATATTTAGCGGATCGGCAAAGGTCCAGAGCTGGCGCTCAATCGCCTCACCTGAACAGTGATCGATACCCACCGAGCGCGCCTTATTGCGCGACGGCAAACGTTTTCCGCTAGGCGTTAAAGCGGAAGGCTCTGATCCAATCATCAGGCACAAAGTCGGATGCCCAGCCAAAGTG
>CAJWIB010000288.1 GCA_913041095.1 uncultured Rhodospirillaceae bacterium
TTTTTAACGGATTGCTCTATTTGTGTGAGCAAAATCTTAACGGGAGAATATCGTATGTTTAAGAAAATCTTGTTGGCTGCACCCATGGCTGCTTTGCTTGCAGTGACCAACGTTCAGGCTGCTGATAGCATCAAAGTCGGTATTGTATTGACGTTAACCACACCAGCCTCAATTATTGGTAAAAATATGAAAGCTGCGTATGAAGTTGCCTATGATCATTTAGGTGGCAAGATGGGCGGTAAAAAACTCGAATTGATATTCGAGGATGACGGTCTCAAACCCAATATTGGTAAGCAAAAAACCGAAAAGCTTATCAAAAAAGACAAAGTTGACTTTATGACTGGCTTTATCTGGTCTCATGTAATGGGTGCGTCTGCGCCGGTTGCCCTGAAAGCAGGAAAAATCTTCGTCAGCGCTAATGCCGGGCATTCGCTTTATGCCGGTAAAAAATGCCATAAAAACTTCTTTAACGCCGCTTGGGAAAATAGCCAAAACCCCATGGCAATGGGATCTTTGCTTAACCATCGCGGTGTGAAAAAACTTTATGTGCTGTCTTTAAACTATGCCGCTGGCAAGCAAATGGTTGACGGTGTCGAGCGTACATTTAAGGGCAATATTGTCGGTAAAGATTTGGTTCCGTTGAGCCACAAAGACTGGTCTGCCGAAATCGCTAAAGTTAAAGCTGCCAAACCGGATGGAGTTTTTGTATTCTATCCAGGTTCTTGGGGGCCGAAATTCTTTACCCAATACAAACAAGCTGGATTGGATAAAACAACACCGCTTTACAGTGTATTTTCCGTTGATGGAGCCAATCTACCGGTTTTCCAAAAATACAAAATGAAGCATCTCATTGGGACGTTTAATACAATGTTCTGGGCACCGGATTTGGATAATGCCACCAATAAACGTTTTGTTGCGGATTTTGGCAAAAAATACAAAGGTCAAATCCCTTCGCATTATGCTGCCCAAGCCTATGATAGCTTGATGTTGATTGCTGCTGGTGTAAAAGCTGCCGGTGGGGATGCCAAAAATATCGATGCTGTGCGCAAAGGTATGGAAGCGGCGGACTTCCCATCAGTTCGGGGTAAAATTAAGTTTGGTAAGAACCATTTCCCGATTCAAAACTTTTATTCCCGCCAAGTGGTTAATAAAGACGGCAAATGGCAATTATCTGTTCTTGATACAGTTGTTAAAGATCATGCACCAGTGATGTCTAATGAGTGCAAACTCTAATCAATCGGGTTATAAAGTAACAGTGTTGCGGGGACGCATCAGCGTCCCCGCAATTAGTTTGGTCACTAATTAACGAAGAAATCAAATGGATTACGTTCTTCTTGCCGAACAGTTTTTTAATGGCTTCCAGCTGGGAATAATATTATTCTTGGTGGCAGCTGGCTTAACGCTTATTTTCGGCATAATGGATCTGGTTAATCTGGCTCATGGTACGCTTTACATGTTCGGTGCATTTTTTGCTGCGACATTTGTGCTGCTGACCGATTCTTTGATTTTTGGGATGATAATCGCTCTGCCGGTTATGTTGATAGCGGGCATTCTGCTTGAGCTTACCGTTCTCCGAACGCTCTACGAGCGCAATCATTTGGATCAGGTTTTAGCAACTTTCGGTCTAATCATCTTTTTCAACGAATTTTTTCTGATCGCTTGGGGCCCCGAAGGAACGGGCATCAACTTGCCACCCTATCTTTCCGGCACAATATCATTGCCAGGCGGTATCACAGTGCCAGACTACCGCATGGTGATTATTGTCAGTGGCCTGCTGGTTGCGTTATTCCTATATATCCTGGTGTCGAAAACACGGATTGGCATGCTCATCCGGGCCGGCGCTTCAAACCGAGAAATGGTTGGTGCGCTCGGTATTAATATCAAGCTGTTGTTTACCTTAGTGTTTGGTCTTGGAGCAGTGCTCGCCGGCTTTTCCGGCATGATTATTACACCGATTACCCAAGCCGAAAGCGGTATGGGTGAAAGTATTTTGATCCTGGCATTTGTCGTTATTGTGATCGGCGGCATTGGCTCAATCAAAGGCGCCTTTATCGCCGCAATTTTAACCGGTCTCATTGATACGATGGGCCGGTCTTTCATTGACGTGGCGCTGTTGCAAATTATGGATACAGTGGCAGCCGAAACTGCTGGCCCGGCCATTTCATCGATGTTGATTTATATTTTGATGGCCGTCATTTTGGCGATTAAGCCGAGCGGATTGTTCCCGCCTAAAGGGGCGTGAGGAAACTGCTATGAATTTAGCAATACTTAGGACGCCACGCGGAATTTATAATTCCATTCTTATTTTACTTTGTATCTTCATGCCGTTTATTGCGCCAGTGATCGGACAGGAATTCTTTACCGACGTCTTTGCCCGCATCATGATTATGGCAATCGCCGCCATCAGTCTTAACATGATTATGGGCTATGGCGGCATGATCAGCTTTGGCCACGCGGTATTTATCGGACTTGGTGGTTATGCCGTCGGTATATTTTCTTCGCACGGTATTGAGAGCGCTTATATTCAGTGGCCGGTTGGAATTCTAGTGAGCGGTATTTTTGCTCTGATAATCGGTGCGATTAGCCTCAGAACCCGTGGCGTCTATTTCATTATGATCACCCTCGCTTTTGCCCAAATGATTTATTTTCTGAGTGTGAGTGTTGAGAAATATGGCAGCGATGACGGTCTGACAATTGAAGCCCGTAGCGATTTTGGAATTTCATTCTTTGACCTCAACGATGCCTTGACCATGTACTATTCGGTGTTTGTTTTGTTGGTGGGCTGTCTCTATCTTAGCTACCGTATCGTAAATTCGCGTTTTGGCCGGGTGATGCGGGCGGCTAAGTCAAATGATGAACGGATGCATACCATTGGCTATCCAACTTTTGGCTACAAATTAACCGCCTTCGTTATTGCCGGTATGATGGGTGGTTTATCCGGATTGTTGTCAGCTAATTTTGAAGATTTTGTCAGTCCCGACATGATGTCCTGGCCGGTTTCAGGCGAGCTGATATTTATGGTCGTGCTGGGCGGCATGGGCACCATTATGGGACCATTAGGCGGCACTGTTATCTTTTTATTGTTGTCGGAGATTCTCTCCAATATCACCGAAGCCTGGCATTTAATATTTGGCCCATTCCTTATTCTCGTTGTGCTATTTGCCCGCGGTGGAGTTGAAGGTTTTTTTGCAAAATTTGAGAAACGCCATGACTGATATTGTATTAAAAGTCGAAAATCTGGTGAAGAATTTTGGCGGCTTGATTGCCACAGATGCACTTAACCTAGAAGTCGAGCAAGGCGAAATACATGCGGTGATCGGTCCCAACGGTGCCGGTAAAACAACGCTTATTCATCAGCTTTCCGGCATGCTCAAACCAGATGATGGTTCGATCCATTTTGATGGGCAGGATATTGGCCATTTGTCGCCGGCTAACCGCTGCCACGCGGGTATGGTACGGTCCTATCAGATCACATCGATCTTCAAAGATTTTTCGGTGCTGCACAACGTCGCGATGTCTATTCAAGCTCAGGAAGGTCACAGTTTTCGCTTCTGGCGGAATGCAGACAAGGATGTTGATCTAGCCGGTAAGGCAATGGCGATTTTGGAAGAGATTGGCTTGCAGGAGCGGGCCAATGTTTTGGCCGACAATTTGGCCCATGGTGAGCAACGCCGATTGGAAATCGCGATGGCGCTGGCAACTTCGCCGAAACTACTGCTGCTGGATGAGCCGATGGCGGGTATGGGGCCAGAAGAAACAGCGCGCGTCACCAAGTATCTTAATTCGATGAAAGGCCGCTACACCATGCTTCTGATTGAG
>CAJWIB010000289.1 GCA_913041095.1 uncultured Rhodospirillaceae bacterium
AAATCACTTACTGAAACTGGATTGATAGCATGTGGTGCATTCAGAGGACTAAATTCTTCTACTTGAAGGATTCCATCGTCATCCATAGATTTCATAATTTCAGTAAGTGATTTTTTTGTCTTGGTAGAAGTATTATTACCACCACAGTTGTATACAAAATAAGTTAAATCAGCAGAAAGACTCTTTACTGGGTCACTGCCATCAGGGCACGAACCCGCAAAGCTTTGAGCTGAGAAGAAGGATAGAATTAAAAGTAGGAGTAGTTTTTTCATGTAAGAATTAAAGTTCAAATTAAATTAGTTATAGAATACCATTCTTATCTATAAATAGTTTGGTATAAGTCAACTTGAACTAAAGTCCAAATTTCTGCACTCCACATGTTACTTTTGTTCCAGCAGCAGCTATGTTTTTAACTATACTTAGTTTTAATCTCATAGGTGATAGATTGAGAACATTAAAAAATGCGAGAACGGCACAATTGTAGGTTTATTAATTAGGTCAAATTCTATCATTGGGGTGTTTGCAGCGAAAAAAAAGTTAAGGTACAAATAATAGCAGATGCCTGGTTTGTGAACGATACGACTTAGGCTTCCAACTTTATAATTTGTTTAAGGTCGAATGGGAAAGGTGATGTCCTTTGTCATAACTGCGGTAATAATCTACGCAGTTTTGCTCGGCTTACTTTATGTCTTTCAACGCAATTTATTGTATCACCCGTCCTCGGGGCATCTGGATCCAGCCCATTATGGCATTCCGGAAATGGCAGTGGTTAAAGTGGCAACGGATGATGGCTTAAGTTTGACTGCTTGGTATCGTCCGCCCGCTAATGATGATGCGCTGACGCTTTTGTACTTGCATGGCAATGCTGGACATATTGGTTATCGCGCCGGCAAGGTTAAGCCTTATCTGGATGCCGGTTACGGGATGCTGCTGTTGAGCTATCGAGGTTATGGTACTAATCCTGGCTATCCGACGGAAGAACATCTCTATCTTGATTCGCGGGCGGCGCTAAATTTTCTGGCCGAACAGCGTATTCAAATTTTTAAAACCGTTATTTACGGTGAATCTCTTGGCACTGGCGTGGCGGTAGAAATGGCGCAGAACCTCGGAATCGCTGGTTTAGTTCTCGAAGCGCCGTTTTCATCTATAGTTGATGTGGCAGCACATCATTTTAAACTGTTTCCGACGGGCTTTTTGGTTCGTGACAAATATAATTCTCTAAGTAAAATCAATAATATAAAGGCACCAATATTGATTATTCATGGTGAAAAAGACCACACAATCCCCTATTCATTAGGGCGTAAGCTTT
The DNA here is from genome assembly GCA_913041095.1 of uncultured Rhodospirillaceae bacterium. Lineage (GTDB taxonomy): Bacteria > Pseudomonadota > Alphaproteobacteria > Rhodospirillales > UBA2165 > TMED23. The sequence continues at coordinate 1,310 of CAJWIB010000289.1, forward strand.
ATGATGCAGCGCCTCGACCGAAGGAATTTTACGGGATTCCAAATGCTGGTCATAATGATCTTTATGATCATGGTGTGGCGGCTAAAATAATTGAGTATTTGGAGAGTAATTCATAGAATCCTTCTAAGTTACTGATTTTTCAGTATATTCTAATAAATTAGAGACATAAAAATATAAATTAGGTGCGTGATAATGGCTTTAACGCCAAGAATAGTGGGCACAAATTTGGTGCCGACTGGTGGTGGCAGGTTTGCTGCAATCGGTGCTGTGGCAAATGTCGACCCATTTCCGCTGACTGAATTAAATCAGATTAATGCGCTGATTTATAAAGGTGAATCTGAGTTCCACTACGAGCGATTTGATGTGCAGCAGCAGTAATTTGCCTGTCGGCGTGCCTATGATAATTTCGGGCACCCAATGGAGCAAATACCGGAGCGCCGCATCAATAATTCCATGATGGGAAACTCCAGAGAGAGTTTTGCTGCCGCTTTTGATTTAACCAATCATACCGATGCCCATTTAAACAGTGAGCCCAGGCGTTCGGTTCTGACTACGTCTCTGGTCAAAATAATAGAAACCTATGAGCTGACCAGAGAAGTTATTTATGATGAAGTACCGCCCCGCAGTGAAAATATAAGCATGGTATTATAATATTTGAGTTTTTAATTTGCAGGTGACTCAGCTGCGCACCAGGTTTTTTATGTCCGTTTTTTTAGTTCCACCAATCGATCGGGTGTATCGATATCAAACAGCACGCCATCTTGCTCAATGGCGACCTCAATGACTTGATCGGCATGTTCTTCGAGCAAATGCCGGGCGCCAATGTCACCAGTGACCGATAGTATTTCAGTGATAAATCGTTTACTCCAGACGACTGGATTGCCACGTTTGCGGCCATGAACCGGTACGCAGATAGAGCGCCCTTCAACTGGATCAAAGGCGCGGATCAATTGGTCTATGTGTTCGGCCTTTACCAAGGGCATATCGCCGAGGCAGACGATTGCACCATCAATATTGTCGGGCAGAGCTCTAAGTCCGGTTTTAAGCGACGTGCTTAAGCCGTCTGCGAAGTCAGGATTGTGTGCAAAACCGGTGGCGTAATTCTTAAGAGCCAGTTCGACTTGATCCTTTTCATGGCCGGTAACAACCATTAGTCCTTCAGCTTGGGAAGCAGTGATTTGTTTGGCAACCCGGGTCACCATGGCCGTGCCATCAACATCGGTGAGGAGTTTGTTCTCTTTGCCCATGCGCCGTGATGAACCAGCGGCCAGGAGTAGGCCGGCAATCTTAGGCTCCCGCGCTTGGGCTTTTGGCTCGCTGCTGTCTTGGCGTAATTGACCGCGTTCGCTGATTTCCTTTAACAATCCACCAGAGCCCATCAACATAATGTCATGCGAACTTATCGGTATATTGGCCAGCAGCCGCCACAACACCCAATCAAAACCGTTTAGCTTGGGAGAACGGGCACATCCCGGCATGCCGACTAAAGGTGTGTCATCAATGCCGCCGATAAACAGTAAATTACCTGGATCAACTGGCATACCGAAATGGTCAACACTGCCACCTGCCGCAACGACGGCAGCCGGCAAAACATCCGCCCGGTCAACAACCGCTGAGGCGCCAAATATCAAAATAATGTCGCAGGATTTAGAATTTGTCTCAGTGATCGCGTCAACGACGTCTTTTTCGGTATGTTCACAACGTATTTCCATTGTTATTTCGCTGCCGAATTCCTGCACTCGAGCCACGGCAGTTTGTAGTGTTTTATCGAGGATGCTTTCCTTCATGCCAGGCAGCCGGGTCAAGATTAGTCCAATTTTTTTGAGCTCGAACGGAGCAATCTCGACCAATGGTTCTTCACCGGCAATTTTCAACACCGCATCAAGTACAGATTTCGCGATTGCAAAAGGAATGATTTTGATGGTCGCAATGAGTTGCGCTGGCGAGGCGATATCCATCGTTGGCATTGTCGCAATCGTTACGGATTCATCAGCCAGATTAATATTATCCAGGCGATTCCGGTCAAAGGTGATAAGCCCCTGAACATCGGCAATCAGATTGCAGCGCCCAGTAAAAGCTTTGCCGGTAGTAACATGCTGACCGGCGAGCGCTTTGGTTATGGCCGCCGCCGCATCATTTTCGCCGACGTCATCTTTTTCGAGGCGCGCAACAGTTATTTCGGTGATACCATCATCGGTAAATAAACCCAAATCACTGGCGGTAAGGATATGGCCTTTTTTAAGAATACGCCCGGTTAGTCGCGCTGAATGAGCGAGGATGGCGCCTTCCGCTTCTGCGACAGGAACCGGGCCGAATTTCATTAGCTCTCAAGCTTTCCGTGCTTGGCGGCAACCATTTCTGCTAAAATCGAGACGGCAATTTCAGCTGGTGATGTGGCGCCAAGGTCAAGCCCGACAGGGGCATGCAAGCGGGCAAAATCCGCATCGTTAAAACCAGCCTCGGTAAGCCGCTCCAACCGAGAGGCATGAGTGCGGTGACTGCCCAAGCA
>CAJWIB010000290.1 GCA_913041095.1 uncultured Rhodospirillaceae bacterium
GATCCAGACAAAGGGTAGCGCCATCAGAGCCAAGGCTTCGGCAAGCTTAGTGACCCAGAAACCAGCTTCTTTCCATTCGGCTAGCTTATTGATCCAGGAGGTGATAAGCGGCCGCGCTGCCCAGGCTGCCAAAAAAGCCAGGACAATGAAGATCAATTGGCCAAGGCTGCTCAGCACCAGGATTTCGCTGAAAACCCAGTCTTTAAGCGCCAGCAATTGAGCTTCAATATATTGTGGATCAAATAGTTTCTGCATTATCCCTCATGCAGCAATCAAACTTGCTGCATAATACTCGCAGAAACCAATGAAAGAGCCGTTAACGGTTTGAGAAATGGTCAGCCTCTTTATTAATTTAAGTTTGTAGCTTGAATTTCAAAAGGTTGCCAATAGTTTGTCGCGAATCGTTAATTTTTTCTGGCACATCTTCATCACAATAAGAAAACGCCATTATTTAGACCAAATTGTGGCATTTCAGATGACCAGTATTTATTTATCGGTAAAGCAAATTCGGCAGCAACATCACCAAACCCGGCAGGAAGACTAAAATCATCAGGCGAATAATATCGACGCACCAAAACGGGGTGACACCTTTAAATACAGTTGTGGTTTTGACGTCTTTTAAGACTCCACTGAGCACAAAGACGTTCAGCCCTACCGGCGGCGTGATCAAACTGATTTCGGTGACGACGACAGCAACAATTCCAAACCACACCAGGATCGCTTCTTCGCCCATGCCCTCATAACCCAATCCCTTAATAACCGGGAAGAAAATTGGGATGGTGAGCAATAGCATCGACAGACTTTCAAATATGCAGCCGAGTACAATGTAAATTGCAACGATAATAAAAATTACCACGAGTGGCGACACGTTAAATCCGGTAACCATACTTAAAAGACCGTCTGGTAGCCCAGCGCGATTGACGAAGTTCGAAAACAACATAGCGCCAAACAGCACCGTGAACAGCATGGCGGAAGTTCGGGCGCTATCAACCAGAACTTCAAAATAGTCGCGGAAGCTTCTCACACCTCTGGCGAGCGCTAGCAAAAATCCACCGCCCGCGCCGACACCTGCAGCTTCGGTTGGTGTGAAAATACCGCCATAGATGCCGCCGATCACCAGAATAAACAACAGCACGGTGCCCCAAACTCCTTTGAGCGCCTGCATGCGTTCAACCCAATCCATCTTGGCAACGCGGGGGCCGGCCTCAGGATTTCGCCAGACGACAAACTGTACGGCACAAAGATAGAGTAGAATTCCTAACAATCCTGGTAGGAATCCGGCGGCAAACAGTTCGCGGATGCTGGTTTCGGTCATGAGGCCATAAATAACCAGAATAACGCTGGGTGGGATCAAAATACCCAGCGTGCCTCCGGCGGCAATTGAGGCGGTCGATAGGCTTTCAGCGTAGCCATAACGGCGCATTTCGGGATAGGCGACTTTTGACATGGTGGCAGCCGTTGCCAGGCTTGAGCCGCAGATCGCGCTGAAGCCGCCGCAGGCGACGATGGTTGCCATCGACAGGCCGCCCCGGCGGTGGCCAAGAAAAGCGTGCGAGGCACTAAATAATTCAGCTGATAGTCCGGCTTTAGAGACCAAATTACCCATCAGGATAAACATCGGTACGACCGACAGTTCGTAACTCAGGGCGGTTTCGGAAAAGCGTGTGCCGACCATAGCCAATGAAGGTCCCCAGCCGCTGAGGAAAGCAAAGCCGGCAACGCCGACTAAACCCATGGCAAATGCGATAGGTATCCGTAGAAAAACAAAAACAATAAGGATGGCAAATCCGATAAGGGCTTCAGTCACTGGCAGTCCGATCTACTGGTTAAATCATAAATTAAGTTGATTTTAGGTCGTCATGATCTGATTCAACATGACCGGGTGATAGTGGCCCCTGACCTTTTATATAGCGCGGGATATTGAGTAAAAGCGCAATAGAAGTTGCAGCACATGTTAAGGAAATAAAAAAATAAATCGGCGCGTATTGGATCGCCAAATACTCGGTCGTATCGCCGTAATCAACCGCCTTCAATGCAAAAATCCACATGCGCCAAGCTACCGTCGCCATCATAATCGTGGCCAACACATTGATCAGTAATTGGCGGGCGTTAATCAATTTTACCGGAAACCACAAATCCATCAGATCGACGGATACATGTTCTTCTCGGAAACTGACGGTCGGCAGGACGGCAAAAATAAGAATGCCCATGAATAATTCGGTGAGTTCGGTCGCACCGTTCAGCGGCGAGTTGAAAACATAACGTCCAACCACGTCGATGCAGGTCATCACCATCATGGCAAAAAGGAACAAAGACGAGGTGCCGTCGGTGAGACGCCGCAGCATATTTGCTGCGGCGTTCTCTCCAGACTTAACTTCCATTATTCCAGGCGTATCGCTCACTTGTAATTGGCAACAGCGGCACGCACTTCAGCCAAAGCGGCCTTGGCATCGACGTTTTTATACTTTTTTGCCATTTTACTCAGCCAATTGGCTTCAACTTTAGCCGTGATACCTTTGTAATCAGACAACATGGCACTGCCAGCAGTTTGAATTTTGCTACCGAACTTTTTGGCATCTGCCAAACCAACGACATCACCGTGCTCCCAAATTTTGCCAATAGCTCTTGAGAGGCTGGTACCGGTCGTGCTGAGAACAGCTTTACGGTCTTGAGCTGATAATTTATCGAGAAATGCCGGGCTTATGAGAACGGCAAAGCTACCATAGTATAAGCCACCTGGCATAAACGTGACATAAGGCACGACTTCTTTAAGACGGAAGGTTTTTTGAACTTCAACAGGCATAAAGACACCGTCAGCCACGCCGGAAGACAGTATTTCATAAACTTTTGGTGCTGGTGCTTTCACCGCAACGACACCAAGTTGTTTGCCAACCAAACTGCCCACGCCGCCCGGCACACGAATTTTCATGCCTTTAAGATCAGCAAGTGATCTAATCTGCTTTTTGGTATGGATAACTGCATCGCCGTGAGAAAACATGGCAGCGACAGCAACGCCACGGTGTTCATTGGCTTTATGCAGATGGCTATCAAAAGCTTTTTGGGTGGCGTAAGAAGCAGTTTCCGCCGTTCCGCCAAGACCCGGAATTTCAACTGCTTGCGTGGCAAGATAGCGGGTATTGTAGCCGTGGAAAATCCACGATGCATCGGCAATGCCATCCCGCGAAACTTCAAATTGTTTCGGTGGTGAAGCTAATTTGTATTCAATTTTCCATTTAACGCGGCCTTGGGTAGCAGCTTCAATTCGTTTGCCCCATAGCGGGAAAACTTGGGAATTTTGCGGATGGGTCGGGGGCGCCCAGCTACTGAATTTCATCACTGTTTCAGCCTTAACATTTGTCACTGTTAACAAAGCTGCGGCACCAGCGAGTAATACTCCCGTGGTTATTGTTTTCATTTTTCGTCTCCTAGTTAGTTAAGCCTCTCGACATTATTGCCGACATTAGACTTTTATTAATTTAAGTTTGTAGCTTGAATTTTAAGTGGTTGCCAATAATTTGTCTCAAATCAACAAATTTTTTTTTGCTCAGTTTTTTCACATTGAGAAAACAACACAAATTAGTCCAAAATACGGCGGTTCTGACGAGATTTATATCTATTACTTAAGCGCGCAACATTGACTAAAGTCAAATTGTCCGCAGATTGGGCAAGTGCGAATATTAGAAAATTTAAGGTGTTACGTTAATATTGCTACCCATTATCTACGTCAAAAATACGCGTTTCGGCAGACGCTGACCTTTGACATTCTCGACGTTGAAGGTTTCATCCAGCAAAGCTTTCTCCT
>CAJWIB010000291.1 GCA_913041095.1 uncultured Rhodospirillaceae bacterium
AAATTGCGCGCCGCCGATCTCAATCGACTGATCGAGCTGGCTGATTAAATGCATTTCAATGCGCCCCAGATCTTCATTGTAAAAAGCGTTATGCTCAAAAGTTGAAATATCCAACTTACCGCCCAGCTCTGCCTTAATGCGATGCAGCAAATTTAAATTAAAATCAGCCGTGTATCCAGCAACATCGTTATAGGTTTTGTTCAAAACATCGGTATCTTTTTTCAGATCGACACCAATCAATAGATTACCTCTAGCGCCAACCAGATGGCGGACACGTTCTAAAAACTGCCGGGCTTCCTCAGGGGTTTGATTGCCGATGGTAGAACCGGGAAAAAAAGCCAGCCGTTGATCACGGTCGGCGTTGGCTCCCTTGGGCCAGCTTAAAGCATCCGAAAAATCGGCGCAGATCGCACCAACACGTATTTTCGGATAATCGGCGGCAATTTCCTTTACCGTTGAAATAAGATGAGACTTGGATATATCAATCGCCAGATACTCGGCCGGATCAGGCAAAGCTGAAAGCAACGCCCTGATTTTCTTACTCGATCCACAACCATATTCGACCACGATCGAGCCCGGTTCGACCAGCGTGTTGATCTCAGCGGCAATATTATTCATCAGCGCTATTTCGGTGCGGGCGATGTAATATTCTGGGGCCTCACAAATCTGATCAAAGATTTTAGATCCTTTGTCATCATAAAAAAATTTCGGTGGGATTGATTTCTGCTGCTGCGATAGGCCGTCCAACACCGTTGCTAAAAAATCCTCAGTTTCTGGCTGCAGATCAACGAAATAGCCAATACCTTCTATTTGATCGCCAAGCATATTAGTTTAGGTCTCCGGATTTTGTATTTAAATCTACACGCAGATTTCCTCGCCCACTCTATCAAGTCAAGCCTTGAGCCAATCACAAACTATCTACCGCGTCCCACGGCTCTTTTTTTACCGTGTCCCGCGGCGGGTAAAATAAATACCGACAATCACGATCAAGACGCCCAACAGCTGCAACAGGCTAGGACTTTCAGCAAACAAAAACCAAGCGATGATAGTAGCCAGGGCCGGCTGCAGGAGCAGGCCAACCGAGCCAAAAGTAGCCGGCAAATGCGATCTTGCAGGCTGTGTTCTGGCCCGCTACATACTCATCAGAAGTTATTCACCACAGAAATTAAGCACCTTAACCATCAGGGGAAATTAAATGGCAGATGTCGGCGGTATAGCCAGTGAGCGGCTGAGAACTATAATCGAACGAATTGAGCGCCTTGAAGAAGAAAAAGCCGCCCTCGCCGAAGATATCCGCGAAATCTATTCGGAAGCCAGGGTGGCTGGATTTGATGCAAAAATCATCCGCCAGCTCATCCGCTTACGCAAATTAGATGGGGCAGATCGCCGCGAGCAGGAAGAATTGCTCGATCTTTATAAACGCGCATTAGATATGGAATAACTAAAAACTTTCCACCCAAGGTCTGACTTCTATTTCCCACAACCATGCTGAGCGATGCTGGGTATGGAAATGGTAATACGTATCGGCAATCGCTTCCGACAACAGCCAGCCGTCATCACCGTTGCCATCAACCCGGTCTCTTTTGACCGAGCGGATGCCGCCTTCGACGACAACGTGAACGACATGGATATTTTGCGGATGGAGTTCGTGTGCCTTACTTTGTGCATGACCACGGAGGCCAAATTTACCCATAGCAAACGTGGCCGATCAAATAAAAAATCCAACATTAATTTGATGTTACAAATTATCAGGGATGGGCCCACCAGTGGCCCAATCCACCAATTCCACGGTGTGTACGATGGGTATATCCGTTCCGCTTGCCAATTGGACAAGGCAGCCAATATTGCCGGTCACCAGAATTTGTGCGCTGCTTTCAGACAACACGTCATCAATTCCACTGATCCGCCAGTCCTTCAACTGCCCGGCCATTTCCGGCTGCAAAAGATTATAGCTGCCCGCTGACCCGCAGCAATAATGACGGTCGGGAATCTCGACAACACTAAATCCGGCACGTCGTAACTGCTGGCGTGGCGATTCGGTAATACCTTGGCCATGCATGAGCGAACAAGCATCATGGTAGATCACAGCCGGTAAATTGGCTACCCCCGAAGATGGCAGTTCCAGATCGGCGATAATTTCCGATATATCTTTACTGAGATCGGATATTTTTTGCGCTGCCTCGCGATAATCCGCTTCTTCTTTAAATAAATAACTGTAGTCTTTGACTTCGGTGCCACACCCAGCAGCATTAATAACAATGGCATCCAGCCCTTTACCTTCGATCTCGCGGATCCAGGTATCAATATTTGCTCTGGCAAAATCACGCGCTGCATCGTCTTTGCCAAGATGGTGAGTTAAAGCGCCACAGCAGCCAACATCTTTGGAGACCACAACTTCACAGCCGAGTCTCGTCAACAGTCGGATCGTCGCTTCATTGATTGAGGGCCGCAACACTTTCTGCGCGCAGCCCAGCATTAGCGCCACGCGCTTTTTACGCACACCCTCAGCCGGATAGATTTTTGACCCCACAGTGAGGGTCGGTTTCTGGATATGGGCAGGCGCCATATTGATCATGGCGGCCAATTTGCTGCCGAATAAAAAAGCCACCGGTTTGACGATTTTGGCAAGACTGAGCGCCAGACGAAAGCGACCGGCATGAGGTAAGATAACCGCCAAGACAACACGGAGCGCACCGTCAATCCACGGACGCTGGTGATGCTCTTCGACATAGGCCCGGGCATGATCAATGTAGTGCTGATAATGCACGCCCGATGGACATGCCGACATACACGCCAGACAAGATAAGCAGCGGTCGATATGGGACACTATTTCCGGGTTTGGCGCCCCACCTTGCTCCAGCATATCTTTAATCAGGTATATCCGGCCTCTCGGACTATCCCGTTCATCTCCTAAGACGGAATAAGTCGGGCAATCAGATTGGCAAAATCCACAATGAACACATTTACGAAGATTATCTTCAATCTCCTGGATTATCGGATTGGCGCGCTGATCGGCGGTAAATTCGGTCTTCATTAGCCGTCATCCATCCGCTTTATACATCTTGCCGGGGTTGAGCACACCGCCAGGATCAAAACTGAATTTTATATTGTGGCTCAAGCGAGCAAGTTCTTCGGGTTGTGGATGAAACACCTCAACTTTACTGCGGAACTCTTCACTGCCCCGCACTAAAGTCGCATGGCCGCCGGAATTGTCCACTACCTGTCGAAGGATTGTAGCCGAATTCTCGGTCTTTCCATCAAGCGCCAACCAAATGAGCCCACCACCCCAATCATAATAATACTCGCCTTTAAGCTGGCTGGTAATAGCGGTTACAACGCCAGCACCCGCTGAGGGCGGCACCGAAAGCCGCCAAATTTGATCCTCTGGATTGCTCAACAATTTGGCAATATCGCGTACTTCCTGCCATAGGATTTTAGAATTATGGCTATGTAATTCTTCAACCTCGCCGCTAGCCTGCCACAATGCCCGCACGGCCCGGCACCGAACTTCGACCGAGGGCTCTGGTCCTTGGACACGCACGGTGGTGACCGAACCGCCGGATGATGCTATATATGAAACTGCCGATTTGGCCGCAATATCAGCCGGTAAATGACCAGCGCTATTAATTTCAAAGGGCCCCTGCAAGGCTTCACTCAAAGCTTTGATCGCCGCTTGGTCATCCTGCCCGTACAGCAAAACCGTTCGAGTTTTGTCTGGTTTCGGCAAAACTTTCACCGTTACTGTGGTCATCGCGGCCAAGGTCCCAAAAGATCCCGCTAGCAGTTTTGAAAGA
>CAJWIB010000292.1 GCA_913041095.1 uncultured Rhodospirillaceae bacterium
AAATTGCCAAAGCTGGAGGTGTAGTGTGGTTGGAGAAGATAGCCCTTTAAGAAATGGTGTGATTTTGTATACTCGTACCGAGTTTGGAGATTACTTGGGAAATGTCGGTTAAATCTAATTATCCGTAATTTAGCTGGAGGCCGTTGTGCTCGTCGAACAAATCTGGACCGAAAACAATCTCCGTAACTTCAATTATCTGATCGCCTGCCCGGAGACCGGCGAAGCGCTGGCCATTGACCCACTGGAATATAGCCGATGCCTGGGTACTGCAAAAGAAAAAGGCTGGGAGATCACCCAGATACTCAATACTCACCACCACGGTGACCATATTGGCGGCAACCAAGGTGTCGTCGATGTTACCGGCGCGAAAATAATCGCCCATGCGGAAGCCAGCAATCAAATCCCTGGAATGGATGTCGGCCTCAAAGCCGGTGACGTTGTAAAAATCGGCAAGACAATAGAACTGCTGGCGATGGACACGCCAGGTCACACGATGAGCCATGTCTGCCTGTTGTCGCAAACCGATGTACCGACTCTATTTGCTGGTGATACGATGTTCAATGCCGGCGCCGGGAATTGCCACAACGGCGGCCACCCGGAAGCGCTCTATTCGACTTTCACCGAACAAATAGACAAGCTCCCAGACAACACGCAGATTTATCCCGGTCACGATTACATTGTCGGCAATCTGCATTTTACCCTCGCCCGGGAGCCCGACAATACGCGCGCCACAAGCCTGCTGGCCGAAGTCGAGAGTCAGGATACGCATCAGGCAATGGTGACCACCTTGGGTTTGGAAAAAGAGATTAACACGTTCTTCCGGCTGGGCAGTTCCAGCGTCATCGATAAATTACGGGAAGCTTTCCCCGACCTGCCTGCTAATCCAGATGAGAAAACTGTATTTTTGAAACTGCGTGAGTTGCGTAACGACTGGTAAATATTATTCGGCTGGCTGAGACGCAGTTCCGGCACGGGCATAGTGGCCTGCCGCCAAAGCAGTAATAATGGCAAAAAACATAAAGCCCGCGGACGCGTAATATATTCCGTTTACTTCGCCAGAATCCATAATAGAGCCGAAGATCAGCGGGCCGACCATGCCGCCAAAGCCAAAACCGGAATTAACGAAGCCGAAGGCCTTACCGGCATTGCCTTTAGGCGTGACGGCGCGAACCAAGACGTCGCGCGACGGCATAACGATGCCAGTCATGAAACCGCCCAGAACCAATGCCGCGGCGGCTAAAAAGAACGGTAGAAAATTCAAAGCAACAATACAAAGTGTGATGATAGAAATTATATAACTAACGGTCGCCACTAATTCCAAGCGTTGGACTCTATCGGCGATGTAACCACCAAATAGCACGCCAACAGAAGTCCCAACCATAAATACGAACAAAACACGGTTTGCTGTTGATAATTCAATGTCATACATACTCGGCAAAGCGGAAGGTGAAAATTGCTGAATACCGTTGCCGGCCAGTGCAACCGCGATATAGAAGAAAAACAGGATTAGAATGGGCGGGAATTTGATAAATTCCATCACTCCCATGCTTTGCGATGGCTGAATTTGAGTGGCTTCGCTATGGATCGCGTCATCCTCTCCGACCAGGAGTGATTTATTGGCCAGCAACATCACCGTCATTGCGAGGCCTAGACAACCAATCACGACCAACGCTGTCTGCCAGCTAAAGTAAACCCTGAGTGGATCGACAATCACTGGCGCGGCGGCAAAGCCGGCAAAGCCAAAAAATGAATGGACGGCATAAGCCCGTCCCGACCTTTTTGGCCGGACCGATGCGGTCATGATGACAAAATCGGCGGGGTGAAAAACGCTATCCCCCCAGCCAGCAAACAAAGCGAGCCCGACCATCACCCAATAAATTGGGAACAGACCCATCAGTACAAAAACACTGGAAACGGTCAAAGTACCATAGATCAAAAACCAGCGCGGACCAAATTTGTCGGTCAAAATACCCATTGGATATTGGCCAGAAAATGATCCCACGGCATAAACTGAGGTGATCAAACCAAGTTCGGTGAAGGTAACACCCAAGTCTTCCTTCATCGCCAGGAACAGAGGCGGTAAGGCAAGAATATAAAAATGCGAAAAGAAATGCGCGGCAGAAATTAGACCGACGACATAGCGTTCCTTTTTACGTACCGCATTTTCATCTGTCATAGAGTTCTTATCCCCAAATCTTATCCGGTGAATTCCAAGATATCAAAACCTCTGTCACGATTGAACAGATACATCAATCCCCGATCTTCAATCTCGACGTCATTGCTTTGCGGGACTGCAAAGCCTTCTCGCGGTTCCGGTATAAAATAAACCAACCTCTTTTGGCTGGGCTGGTTTAGCGACATCAACCTAACGCTGACCACCAGCAAACCACGCACAACAGACGAGACTATTTTCCAGATAAACCTGAAATTGCTGTGCCCCAAAACGCGTGCCAGACGTCAGCGACCAGGGGCTATCCATCTCGGAGACATGGTACTAGCTTGAGCCCGTGAATGTTATCAAAATCCGGTCAATATTCGCCTGATGATGTGCCTACGCCTTGGCAAACAACTTTTCTAGTGAGGCCATCTCTCCTCACCGATTTAAATCAGGCCAGAGAGCGGCGAAGACGGATCAGCATATTTTTTGCGCGGCATCCGCCCGGCTAGATAAGCCAGCCGGCCGGCCTCGATACCAGCTTTCATGGCGCGCGCCATTTTAAGCGGATCCTTGGCTTCGGCAATCGCCGTATTCATCAACACGCCATCACAGCCAAGCTCCATGGCAATTGTCGCATCAGAGGCCGTACCAACGCCAGCATCGACCAGCACAGGCACCGAAGATTGCTCTTTGATCAGGCGAATATTAACCGGATTTTGCACCCCGAGGCCCGAGCCAATCGGCGCCGCCAAAGGCATAATGGCATGACAGCCTATATCTTCGAGACGCTTGGCGAGAATTGGATCATCACTGCAATAGACCATCACTTTGAAATCCTCCTTGAGTAGAATTTCCGCCGCCTCAAGGGTCTCGATCATTTTTGGATAAAGTGTCTTTTCATCGCCTAAGACTTCGAGTTTGACCAAATCCCAGCCACCGGCTTCACGGGCCAAGCGCAAAGTCCGGACGGCGTCATTGGCAGTAAAGCAGCCGGCAGTATTTGGCAGGTAGGTATATTTTTTGGGATCGACATAATCGACCAGCATCGGCTGATCAGGATCTGTGATATTCACCCGCCTGACGGCGACGGTGACAATCTCCGCTCCCGATGCTTCGATTGCTGCTGCGGTTTCTTCGAAATCCTTATATTTACCGGTACCGACCAACAGGCGCGAATTAAAGGTCTGGCCGGCGACTTCAAAAGTATCATCTTTTGGTAAGGCTGCCCTTTCCGGTGCCCCGCCACCAATGAAATGGACAATTTCAAACTTATCCCCCTCGCCTAGGGCAACATCGTTGTATTGCGATTTCGGCACGATTTCGAGGTTGCGCTCAACCACTACTTTGCGGCCATCCAAACCGAGATTACTCAAGAGTTGCTCGATTGTTGCTGGACCGTCGATGCTGCGTTCTTCACCGTTTATAGTTACGTTCATTGAATTTCCGTCACACTAAAATTCTGTCAGGCTCGTAGTATGTGCTTGAAGCCCGCTGCTTTCAACCTGATTTCGTTCTCTTTATTGATTAAGCCTCTATTTCCCAGATAGGTTGTTATATTACTAATTTTTTCGGCTGATTCTGCTATAAGAATCAAAGCAATATACACATTAGAATGGACGTGCTCC
>CAJWIB010000293.1 GCA_913041095.1 uncultured Rhodospirillaceae bacterium
AATGAATAACCAATTAGCTAAAGCTAATGTGTGTTCATCTGGATTTGGTGTCACACATGATTATTCTGTAGCGTTACAAGGCTGCATTTACCACTTGTGGGTCATCTCGGTACACTTAGGACAGTCGGTACGCTTTTATAAGACAGACTTCTTGTGGTGGCTCCATTTCTATTTCTATATTTCTTTCTTCTTATTCTTCTGTCCTATCTGTTCCAAGTCCTTAGTGAACAACGGTTTTGTCTAGTACAGATTTGAAGTATGGGTTGAATCCTATGCTTTACGCGCGTGCGCGGCGAGATCGACCAGGCGTTTCCGGTATGCCGCCGCCGAGGTGCATTTGGTGGCAAAATTCAGCCGGTGAATGTTCTCACCACATATCAGATCGCAGCCTTCAGGATCAATGCCAATCAGGCGCCAGTGTTTACCGCGTTTACCAAGCAATTTATTGCCATAGAGCCGAAGGGCATCGGCATGGTCGGCGTTCATATGTTCGATGATGCCTGGCTCGCTTTTTGCTATGTCAGTCCAATCTGCTTTGGCCAGGAGGGCTTTCCGCTTATTGAGCCAAACTGCGCGGGCAAAGCCACCGACAAAATGAAATTTTTCAACGCTCATTTTATAGAAATTAAAATCGCTAAAGCTGGCATAATGGCGGGCGCCGGGATGGCGGTTCAAAAACCGGGCGTGCAGTTTTTTGTCGTTGGTTTTTTTAAGCCGCCCAACGACACTGATGCGCGGTCCTTCCTGGGGCCGGGTATAGCCTGCAGTACCGTCAAACAAAATGGCACAACGCGAATCGGCCTGAATGTTTTGCGCATGATAGGCGATATCCGAAAGCATCAGCACCGGCGAGCAATCCCAGGCCGCTACCGTGGTTACCATCGAACTCGACGGCCAGCCGGCGAATGAGACGTCTGCCGGATTGGTGAGAGTATTGAGAAAGGCCTTGCTGGCGCCTCTGATGATCTGCCGGGAAGTTTGAATTACATAAAGTTTTTTTGCTCTTGGTGCGGCCATTATCAATATTTACCTAAATTTTTTCCCGCCATATTTGAACTATATTTTTGACACAATTGCTGTGTCAATTTAGCCTATACCTGTTCGGAGGCCATAACATGTTTTTTTTGCCTCAAAAATTGAATGGGATTGTGTTTAACATCAAAATGTAAAGGTGTACCAGTGTCTCAATCCATTGCTCTCGTTGATGATGATCGAAATATCTTAACCTCTGTATCTATGGCGCTTGAAGCCGAAGGCTTTAGCGTCGAAACCTATGTCGATGGCGCTGACGCCTTGCGCGGTCTTTCACAAAAACCGGTAGATTTGGCCGTGCTCGATATTAAGATGCCGCGGATAGACGGTATGGAATTGCTCGGTAAAATCCGTGAAAAAAGCGCCGTGCCGGTAATATTTCTAACCTCGAAAGACGATGAGATCGACGAAGTGCTAGGCCTTCGTATGGGAGCTGACGATTATATCAAAAAGCCGTTTTCCCAACGCTTGCTGATCGAACGAATTCGCGCCCTGTTACGGCGCCGCGAGTTGGATACGAGTACTGGTCCCGACGGCTCATCTGAAGAAGTTATTCGCCGTGGCCAGCTCATCATGGACCCGGGCCGTCATCAATGCAGCTGGAAAGGTGAGCCGGTTAATTTGACAGTTACTGAATTCTTGCTGTTGAAATCACTGGCAACCCGGCCCGGCCATTTCAAAAACCGTGATCAATTGATTGATGCGGCCTACGGTGAGCATATTTATGTTGATGACCGGACCATCGACAGTCATGTCAAACGTTTGCGGAAAAAATTCCGCGCAGTTGACAATGAGTTTAGTGAAATTGAAACGCTCTATGGCGTTGGCTATCGATATCAAGAGAGTGCGGCCGAAACCAAGTAACCAATTAACTGCAGCAGTTAAATACGACGGGGTCAGTTTTGCAATCAGGGGAAAAATCGCAAGCAAAAACTCAGGTAATTACCAGAGCTGACACCAATAATCTAAAACGTTCCGGAATGTCGCCGATTACCCGCCGTATCTTGGCGATCAATGTTTTGGCCCTAGCCTTATTGGTTGTCGGCTTGCTTTTTGTTGGCCAATACCGCCAAGGCTTAATCGACAGCGAACTGGCGGCGCTCAATATCCAGGCTAAACTATTTGCTGCCGCCATCGGTGAGGCAGCGGTCGGCAATCGGGGCTCCAAACAACATGTGCAAGCTGAGCGTGCGCGCCAAATTGTCCGGCGTCTGTCCTTGACCACGGGGACCTATGCTCGGCTCATATTGGCAAACGGTAAAGCGCTGACCGATAGCCGCATGCTCGGCGGCCGTGGCGGTGCGGTTCAAGTCGAAGAATTGCCGCCACCGAAAACTGACAATGGCGTGACGGAGCGGATATCAAATGGTTTTGAAGGATTGCTGCGCCACCTTCTGAGGGATACCACCGATACCACTGATCTATCTGTTGCGACAAAGATCGCCTTGAAGGGCGAGTACGGAACCGCGATCCAATCACAAGCTAATGGCATGCTTGATCTCAGTGTGGCGGTTCCGGTTCAGCGCTACAAGCAGGTGCTAGCCGCTTTGACGCTGACCAAAGATTCGCGCCAAATCAATGAAGCCGTTTTTCAGGTGCGGCTCGATATTTTGAAAGTATTTGGTGTTGCGCTACTGGTGACAATATTACTGTCGTTTTATCTTGCGCGTACCATCGCCCGCCCGCTGAAACGTCTCGCCGTCGCCACCGAAAAAATCCGGAAAGGCCACTCACGGCACTATGCGATCCCCGATTTGATGACGCGTAAAGACGAAATCGGCGAGCTAGGTTCTATGTTGAACGATATGACCGAAGCCCTGTGGCAGCGGATGGACGCCATTGAACGCTTTGCTGCTGACGTCGCTCATGAGATTAAAAATCCCCTGACATCGCTGAGAAGTGCCGTTGAAACGGTATCGCGCGTAGAAGATTCTGAGCAACAGAAAAAGCTGATGTCGATAATTCTCGATGATATTCAGCGACTCGACCGGCTGATCTCGGATATTTCTGACGCGTCGCGATTGGACGCCGAATTATCACGGGCGAAAATGGCGCCGGTTAATCTCGATGGCCTGCTTGAGACCTTGGTCGATCTGCACGATGTGACGATTGATGAGCACGGCATCAATTTGAATTTGATCCGGGAAAATACCGGAGAGATCGTGATCCATGGTCTTGAGGGCCGCATCGTCCAGGTCTTCCGAAATCTTATTGGCAATGCAGTGGGCTTTAGTCCTGACAATGGCTGCATAACGCTCCGTATAACAAATGAAGACGCTTTTGTGAAAATTAGCGTTGAGGACGAGGGCCCCGGTCTCGCACCTGGAACCGAAGAAAGTATTTTTGGTCGCTTCTACAAAGAGCGTCCGGAAAGCGAAAAGTTCGGCACTCATTCCGGGTTGGGTCTCAGTATCTCAAAGCAAATTATTGATGTTCACCGCGGTGGAATATCCGCTCAAAACAATGTCAATGAAGAGGGCAAAATAACCGGTGCCTGCTTTATTGTCCACCTGCCACAAGCAGAGTAATCTCTCCCCCATGACCCAGCTTCATGCAACTGCCATCGCCATAGAAGGGCAAGGCGTATTAATCCGTGGGCCGTCAAACAGCGGCAAATCCGATTTGGCCTTGCGGCTGATTGATGATGGCGCACAACTGGTGGCGGATGACCGGGTTAATGTTGCGTGGGCCGAAAATTACTTAAACATTTCCGCACCCGACAACCTTAAAGGCCTTATCGAAGT
>CAJWIB010000294.1 GCA_913041095.1 uncultured Rhodospirillaceae bacterium
CTTAATGCTGGAGAAGGGATTGAAGGCGACCGTCAATTCAGATGATCCGGCGTATTTTGGTGGTTTTATCAACGAGAACTTTTTTGCCGTTACCGAGGCCTTGGAGCTGTCGGAGGAGCACCTTTATACCCTGGCTCGAAATTCCTTCGAGGCGTCTTTTATCAGCGAAGGTCAAAAGACAACTTATATCGCCAAGCTTGATGAATTTGCCGCCTCAAATGGTTGATATTTTTCCGGATAAAACCTGCATTTCATGATGGAACCTGAAACCGCGTTGCATTGGCAACGGCGCACGATTCTATTGCAGGGGGCGTTTTTGACTAAATGGTGAATGATAACAACAGAATTTTTTTATCAAAATCAATTAATTAGCTTTTTAACTATACTAGTTGCTGGGTATAGGGGTAAACTTTTATCAAGAATAAAAAATCATTTGAACCAGAGGTGGAAGCCTGACTAAACTGAAATAAGGATGAGATCATGCCAATAGACAATTCAGCTCTTGGGAACCCAGAACAACTTAAAGATCCCAACTACACACCTCCAATGGCCTCGGCAATTCCATTGGGTATTCAGCATGTCCTAGCAATGTTTGTCAGCAACGTAACACCGGCGATCATCATCGCCGGTGCAGCAGGTTTTGGGTTTGGGTCAAAATCGCCTGATTTTCCGAATCTTATTTACATGATCCAAATGTCGATGTTGTTCGCCGGCGTGGCAACGCTGTTTCAAACCATCGGCTTCGGACCGGTTGGGGCACGGTTGCCGATCGTTCAGGGTACAAGCTTTGCCTTTATTCCGATTATGATTCCGCTGGTCGCGGGAAAAGGTGTTGATGCCATTGCCATTCTTATGGGCGGGATTATCGTCGGCGGACTTTTCCACGCCTGTCTGGCTCCGTTCATCGGTCGTCTCCGCTTAGCCTTACCGCCGTTGGTTACAGGCCTAGTCGTTCTAATGATAGGTTTGGCTTTGGTTAAGGTCGGCATTCAGTATGCCGCCGGCGGCGTACCGGCCATGAGCAAAGGCTTGCCCGAATTCGGCAGCTTGCAGAACTGGTCAGTGGCGTTGGTTGTCATCGTGGTGACACTAGGCGTTAAATTTTATACCCGCGGCATTTTGTCCGTTTCCGCCGTCCTTATCGGCATCATCGCCGGCTACATCGTCGCCTATTTCATGGGCATGGTCAGTTTTGCCAATATCGGCCGCGCGGCCGTGTTTGCGCTGCCGAATCCGCTTCATTTCGGCGTCGAGTTTACCGCCGGGGCGATCATCGGTTTCTGCTTGATGGCTATTGTGTCGGCCGTCGAAACCGTTGGCGATGTTTCCGGTATCACCAAGGGTGGTGCTGGTCGGGAAGCGACAACGACGGAACTTAAAGGCGCGACATTCGCCGATGGTTTCGGCACCTTTATCGCGGGCTTTTTTGGCGGTTTACCAAATACGTCGTTCTCCCAGAACGTAGGTCTCATCGCCATGACTGGCGTGATGAGCCGCCACGTCGTCACCATTGGCGCAATTTTCCTCATCGTTGCAGGACTGATACCGAAAGTTGGTGCTATCATTTCCTCGGTTCCCATTGAGGTGCTCGGGGGTGGTGTCATCGTGATGTTTGGCATGGTTGCCGCCGCTGGTATTTCGCTGCTGTCTGACGTCACATGGAATCGTCGCAATATGATCATATTCGCAATTTCAATTTCTTTGGGATTGGGACTGCAACTGGTTCCGGGGGCTCTCCAGCATTTGCCGGGAACCGCCAAAGTGTTGCTGTCATCGGGTTTGTTGCCAGCGGCATTCTTGGCAATCATCCTTAATCTCATCCTGCCCGAAGAGGCGACTGAAGAAGGCTAAGGTGGTCACGTAGGCCATTCCAACGAATAACCACCATATCACGGCTGGAGCGGTACGCATCGCTCCAGCCGATTTACTATGCCTGGCTAATGCCGATGGCCAGTCCCTCGATGTTAAGACGATCCGGGCGGTACCAATCGACGGACCAGTTTATCATGCCAAATAGATTCAGGCCCGCTATAGATATGAAAGCCGGTGTTCAATTTCCTCGATGATAAATTTAGCGTCGCTTTTAGCACCAAACATATGGAGACGGGACACTTACTCCCAGAAGCGCCTGATTTAACCGAGGCTCAGGCCGAAGCGATAAAACTCGCGGAAGAAATTTATGAAGAATTTCTTTATGCGATAGACCTTGAGCGGGGTGATATGCAGTTCGTCAATAATTCGTTGCCGCTTCATACCCGGACGGCCTTTGAAGATTGGCCCGAACCCGAGCGAAAACGGTTGCTCTGGCGGCTGTGGCTGGTGGCGCCGGATATGCGCCCACCGACGCCTTATATTAAACATTGGCGCGGCGGCCTACTTCTTGAAGGTACCAAGTGTAAGGGCCGAGTTGGGTTAAAAGCGTAAATAAAATTGATCAAAACTCAATTCCAGATTGACTTCCGAAGCGCATCCGTTTAACCATCTTAAGGATGGTTCCACTTTGTCATAGGGTGGATGAATTGGGAATACGGTGCATCAACAATAATCTGATAATTCCGTGACTGCCCCCGCAACTGTAAGCATATTGGTAACACAATGCGAGTCAGATACCTGCCATCAAAACTGAACACGGAGGGTGAATTATCATGAATGAAGTTAAAGTTTTAAAACAAGACGCCAAGCCGGTTGCGCTGTCACAAAGACTGACCGCTGCGGTATTTGGAGGTCTGTTGGGCGCATTTATCCTGCTCGGAGTTGGCTTTGCCAATGCCGATTTGGTTCATAACGCTGCCCACGATTCTCGGCACGCTATTTCTTTCCCCTGTCATTAGGGGGATCCCATGTTACAGAGATTGCTGCTGACTGGGCTATTGTCCGGCGCTGTCGCTGGTGTCGTTCTGACATTGGTGCATTTAACTATGTTGCAGCCGCTTATTGCGGAAGCTGAGTATTATGAAGAACAGGGGAGCGCCCCGGTAGCTGGTGTGCAACATACTCATCCCGGGGGTATCAGTCATATGCATTCCGGCGGTAACATACCGCACCTTCATGAGCAAAACTTTCACATCCATGCCGAAGGCACTGCCCATGTGCATGCCGGTGCGACGATCGGCCACATGCACTCTGCGCAAGTTGCACAAGCAGCCCATGATCACGGCGCCCACGCCCATGATTCGTCTGCTTGGTCTCCGGAAGACGGTTTGGAGCGCTCGCTTTTCACCCTCGGTGCGAATTTGTTAACAGCGATTGCCTTTGGCTTACTGCTGGCGGCAGGTTTCACGCTTTATGGCGGTAGTATCAACTTGGTCCAGGGTATGATGTGGGGCGGTGCTGGTTTTTTAAGTTTTTCATTTCTGCCTGGATTAGGTTTACCGGCTGAACTGCCGGCTGCTGCCGCAGGTGATCTGTTGGCACGTCAAGCTTGGTGGTTAGGTACGGCGGTGGCCAGTTGTATTGGCTTGGCCATAATCGCCTTTGGCAAATCCCACGCCTGGCGAGCTGCTGGATTGTTGGTGCTGGTTATCCCGCACGCGATTGGAGCACCACCTGCGGAAGCCGGTGCTGTTGGTGCCGCGCCGCCTGAACTGGCAGCACAATACATTATGGTGACGTTATTTGCCTCAGCAATTATGTGGAGTATTTTGGGACTTATGGCGGCTTATGTGCATGGCCGCCTTGCCCAGGATCAAACAGTAACTTTCGCCGAACCGCACGCGACCTGAATGTTTAGCAATTGCAGCTGAAATTGATTACA
>CAJWIB010000295.1 GCA_913041095.1 uncultured Rhodospirillaceae bacterium
GCTGAAGAAATTCAAGCTCCGGTTATTATGTCGCAAAACGGTAATGGCGCCGTCGATCAGCGCCATTATCTCGGCCAAAATCAGATGGTCGGCTTAGAATTGTGGAAAGATATCGACGTTGTTCTTGCTGTTGGCACTAAATTCCTGGCGCCGATGAATATGTGGCGTAAGCAAGGTGAGAAAAAACTTATTCGTATCGATACCGATCCGCGGCCCAATGACCCGTGGCAACCTGACATTCAAATAATCGCGCCAGCAAATAAATCCCTGGCCGGTTTGTATGATCGGGCGGTGCGCCATAATCGCAAGCGGGAATCGCGGGAAGACGAATTGAACGTGCTGAAAGCCGCAGCAACCAAAAAGATTAATCAGGGTCGCCCCCAGGCAGATTTTGGCCAAGTTATCCGAAGTGTCTTACCTGATGATGGCATTGCCTGTTTTGGTGTGACGCAGATGGGCTTTTATTCTTGGTTTGGTTTTCCGACCTACCATCCCGCTGGGAATATTCAGCCCGGCTATCAGGGTACGCTCGGCTATTCCTTCCCAACCGGGTTAGGGGCGCAAGTTGGCAACCCGGACAAAAAAGTTGTCACCGTAACCGGTGACGGCGGTTTTATGTTCAATGTTCAGGAACTAGCGACCGCAGTTCTCCACAAAATTCCGCTTGTCACGATCCTGTTTAATGACAACGCTTTTGGCAATGTGAAGCGCAACCAAAAGACCGATTACAATGAGCGCTATATTGCCTGTGATCTCTTAAATCCAGATTTCATGAAACTCGCTGAAAGTTTCGGGCTTATGGGTTTGCGGGTCGATTCGCCGGAAGGCCTGCAAGGGGCGATGGAAAAAGCTTTTGCCGAAGATGGTCCGGTGCTGATCGAAGTTGAAGTCGGTCCAATGGAATCGCTGTGGCAGTACATGCCATTGAAACGCGCTAAGGATGATGAAAAATAATGGGTAATTTTGATAGGTAATTCCTGAATTTAGGAACCTATCAGCTAATCTGCAGGGAATGGTTTTCATGTTGCTGGTGGCAGGCCTGGCTGCCGGTATATATGCGACGGTCAAATTTGTTGTCATCGACATTCATCCCTTCGAGTTTTTTCAACGTTAAACAATGGTTCTGGTCGTGCTCATTCCCATTTTTTAAAAATTGTTTTCGATGCTTTATAGACCGAACAGCTTGGTACACATGCCGCGCGAGGAATTTTCATGACTGCTGGTAGAATGACATGGTTTTGGGTGCTTAGTTTAGTGCAGCTCGCCAAGGTAACTGCGCTGAATTTATCAGCAAAGGTGGCCGCCATATTACTAAAGAAAAAGCGCATGAACACATCGCCGACTATTCAATCTTTAATGATGGTAGCATCCGCGATTGGCTGCGTCACACCATTCAGTTCTGCCCCGGTAAAAACTTTGAAGGCACCGGCCCCTTTGGTCCGTGGCTGATGGCCCTGGATGAGTTTGACGAACCCGTACGTCCAGGAGTTGACGACCCGGTTAAACGGTGAGCAGGTTCAGCACACCAGTATTGCGGCGATGGATCACAAAATTGATAAGCAGATTGAGTATCTCTCGACCGTTCCCACTCTGCGTCCGGGGGATGTTATCAGCACGGGTACACCGGGAGGGGTAGGCGCGCGTCGTGAACCACCGCTTTGGATGAAACCAGGTGATACTGTTTCAGTGGAAATTACCGGCATTGGTATTATCGAAAATAAAATCGAACAAGAAAGCTGATCCAAAGTCTAATTTAAATGTAAGTTACCGACAGGTATCTTGACGGCCCTCATTTGGAAACATAGTTTAAGCTCTCCGTCACTAAATGAGGACCGTGTGTTCATATGCCTGACGTTCAAAAATCTCTCCATTCTAAAGTACCAAGTGTAGACTCCATTCTACGATTAGAACCTGTGATTGTTTTAATTGAGAGCTATGGCCGATCTCTGGTGACGGATTCTATTCGTGCGGTTATTACCAATATTCGCAATCAAATTAGCGAGCTTGCCGAGCAGGCATTGCCGGTGCTGGAGGAAGCCTCGATTGTCGAACAGCTCAGTCTATTTCTAGATCGCGCAACGCAACCGTCTTTGCGAGCGGTTTATAATCTTACGGGCACGGTTTTGCATACCAATCTCGGTCGCGCCGTATTGGCTGAAGAAGCGATCGAAGCCATGGTCAAGGTCGCCAAAGGAGCATCCAATCTGGAATACGAAATCGACAGCGGTAAACGTGGCGATCGTGATAGCCATTTGGATAAGCTGTTATGCGAACTCACCGGAGCGGAAGCCGCAACCGTCGTCAACAATAATGCGGCAGCGGTACTGTTGGTACTTAATACATTAGGGCAGCGCAAAGAAGTGCCAGTGTCCCGGGGGGAATTGATCGAAATTGGCGGGGCATTTCGTATTCCGGACATTATTAAACGCGCCGGCTGCAAGCTTGTTGAGATCGGCACTACCAATCGAACTCATTTGAAAGACTATGCCGAGGCCATCAGTGGTAAAACCGCGTGCCTGATGAAAGTTCATACCAGTAATTACTCGGTGCAGGGATTTACTAAGGAAGTGACTGCCCAGGAAATATCGGTGCTGGCCCGGGATCGGAACTTACCGCTAATCGAGGATTTAGGCAGCGGTACTTTGATTGATTTATCCCAGTTTGGGCTGCCCCATGAGCCAACCGCTCAGGAAGCGATTACTAGTGGCGTCGACGTGGTAACGTTTAGTGGCGATAAATTGCTCGGTGGTCCACAGGCCGGGCTGATCGTCGGACGCAAAGATCTCATTGCCAAGATCAAGAAGAACCCGATAAAACGCGCCATGCGGTTGGATAAAGTGACGATCGCGGCGCTGACGGCAACCTTACAGCTTTATCTTGATCCCGATAGTTTGGCAGCGCGGGTGCCGACCATTCGCATGTTGGCGCGCTCTGTTGGTGATATTCAGCTGGTGGCGGAGCAAGTACGAGACCCGATCGCGGCAGTAGTAGGCGATGCGTTTGCGGTCTCGATAATTGATTGCCAAAGCCAGGTCGGCAGTGGCTCATTGCCAGTTGAACGCCTGCCGAGCAAAGCGCTGGCTATCGGCACCACCAAAGGTAAACCCGGTGGCAAGTTGCAGAAACTGGCGGACGCCTTTCGGGCGTTGCCGACACCGGTGATTGGCCGCATCCAGGATGATGCTTTTCTGCTCGATTTACGCTGCCTCGAAGATGTCGATGGATTTGCGGCGCAGCTAGGTGATCTAAAACTATGATCATCGCCACGGCAGGCCATATTGACCACGGTAAGACCGCTCTCGTTCAAGCCCTAACTGGCGTCAATACCGACCGGTTGCCGGAAGAGAAAAAGCGCGGTATGTCGATTGATCTTGGCTTTGCCTATCAGCCGATTACCAATGGCAAAACCCTCGGCTTTGTTGATGTGCCGGGCCATGAAAGATTTATTCGCAATATGCTGGCTGGCGTTACCGGTATTGATTACGCCATGTTGATCATCGCCGCCGATGATGGACCGATGCCGCAAACCATCGAGCACTTGGCTATTCTGGATTTGTTGGGCGTTTCGGAAGGGATTGTCGCCCTGACCAAGATTGACCGGGTTGAGCCGGAGCGACTCGCTGAAGCTAAAGATGAGATTGAAAATATTCTTGCTGATACATGTCTCGAAGGGGCCGACATCCTGCCGGTTTCGGCGATTACCGGTGAAGGTGTCGAGGATGTGCAGGATCACCTTGAAGCAATGTCGGAA
>CAJWIB010000296.1 GCA_913041095.1 uncultured Rhodospirillaceae bacterium
TGCCGTTGAACTCTAATGATATATCGTCAATTCGAATTCCAAGCTAATTAAAACTGATTCAAGATTTATGGAACAAGTAGCAGAAAAAAAATTTAATTTTAACACGGTTGCTGCAGCTATTTTCATTGCGCTTGCCGTCATTCTATTACTGATAATTCCTTCGCAGATAGATAAGCCACTGATCCAATTGTCTTTCGGACAGTTCAACCTGCCGCCCGAGTTATTCCCGCAAATAGTCGCCGCCTGCATGCTGGTGCTCGGAGGGTGGTTTTTTTATAAAAGCTTTTCGATTGAGCAAATCAACGAGCTTAAGAATCTTGATAAAGAAGCTCTTGCCAACGTCTCTATAACCTTGGTGATGATGGCGATTTATGTGCCGATGATGGTTAATCTCGGTTTTGTTTTGGGTAGCGCCATTATGATTTTTGCCATGTCGACTTATTTCGGTAACCGTAATTTCGTTATTGGAGTGCTGATCAGCATCTTTTTGCCGATGCTGATATTTGTCACGTTCCGGCGTTTACTGCTGGTCGAATTGCCACCTTTCCCGATTGATATTTATCCGCTGACCAATTGGTCATTGATTTAACTCGTGATCGATACTGAATTCGGAGCACAGAAACTAAATGTTTGAAGCGTTTTTAGAAGGTATCGGCCTCGCACTCCGATTGGATACGATGATCTATATGTCGGGTGGATTATTTTTAGGTATGTTCGTTGGTGCACTGCCCGGTTTTACCACGTTGATGGCGATGGCGATCCTGCTGCCGATTTCATTTTTCCTTCATCCGCTGCTGGGAATTCCATTTTTGATCGGTGTTTATAAAGGCGGCATCTTTGGCGGCTCTATCCCAGCAATTCTGGTTTCGATGCCGGGCACTGGTGCCGCCGTAGCAACGACCTTTGACGGGCCGGCGCTGACCAAAAAAGGCCAAGCCCGGAAAGCGTTGGAGATTGCACTGTTTTCGTCGGTTACCGGTGATTTTTCGAGTGATATCATTACCATTGCGTTGATCGGACCGATTGCGGCGGTGGCGTTGTTGTTGGGTCCTCCGGAACTGGCGGCGATCCTGTTGCTGGCGTTGATCGTGATTTCGGCGACGTCTTCCGGTGTTTTTGTCAAAGGCCTGTTGATGCTGGTGGTTGGTCTGTTCTTTGGCATGATTGGCCAGGATCCCATTGGTGCGCTTTCCCGTTTCTCGTTTGGCATTCCGCAGATCGAATCTGGTATTCCATTACTGCCGATGCTAATCGGTGTGTTTGCTCTGCCCGAAATTTTTTCCAATATTGAGAAAAAGGCCACAGCCTTTATCAAAGCCGAAGATTTGCAGATTAGAGGTGATCGCCTAACCTGGGGTGAGTTTAAAAGCTGCGGCCGGACGATTGCGCGCTCGACCATGATCGGCACCTCCATCGGTATGATTCCAGGTGTCGGCCAAGTGGTTGCGGCCTTTATGGGGTATGCAGCAGCGAAATCGGCCTCGACTCATCCAGAAACCTTTGGTGAAGGCGAACTTGAAGGCGTCGCTGCCGCCGAAACCGCTAACAATGCGGTGAACGGGCCGACACTTGTACCGTTGCTGACCCTTGGTATACCAGGCGATAATCTTACGGTTATTCTGGTTGGCGCATTTATCGCCCAAGGTATGCGGCCCGGTCCGCAGTTGATGGAAGAACAAGCACCGCTGGTCTTTGCCATACTGGTCGCCATGGTGATCGCTAATGTTTTATTCCTGGGTATCGGTTATATCTGCATCCCGTTTTTTGCCAAAGTTGTAACCATCCGAAAATCGTTCTTGCTGCCGTTGACTCTGGTCTTTGCCTTTGCCGGCACCTGGATATTTCGCGGGCAGCCGTTTGATCTGGGTGTTTTAGTATTCTTTGGTGCGTTCGGCTACATTGCCAAAAAACTTCATTTTGATGTCACGCCGATGGCGATGGGCTTTATTTTAGGCCCGACGCTCGAATATTCATTTGGCCAAAGTGTAACGCTGTCAAGTGGTCATCTGCTCAGCTACATGCTGCTGGAACGACCTATCACCGGGGTTATTTTTGCTATTACACCGATCGCAACCTTCTTGATGTGGCGGCGTTCGGCACGATTGAGAAAACAATTTGAGACCGAAGAATGAGAAAATAGAGAAAGTTCTAATACCGAACAAAACTTATAAAATCAATGGAATTTAGAGGTATTAGGTCTTGACGAAGGCTTTACCCCTGATGTCTTATATAAGAGTGAATACGGGGATTGAAAACGCCCTTTAAGCTGATAGGTTTTTTGGGCAATAATTTAAACCTACTATAGAGAGGAAAGAAAATGCGGATACGCAATCTAACCAAACTTCTTCTGGGGGCAGTTCTTGCTTTAGGTCTGTCGATAGACGACGTTAAAGCCGAATATCCAGAAAAACCGATTACGCTCGTGCTACCAGTGGGTGCTGGTGGATCTCACGACCGGAACGCTCGTGTTTTCACCAGTGTTATTCCAACCTATCTAGGCAATGCCATCATCGTAAAATTGATGCCGGGTGCTTCCGGCCAAGTTGGTACCGCTAACGTCGCCAAATCCAAGCCAGACGGATATACGCTGCTGTTTACGCACAACTATTTTGATCAGCTACAAAAACACGTGAAAAAATTACCATACAATACCGACAAAGATTTTATCACTGTTGGTAAGCTGAACTCTGGCAACTTCTCCGTCATCGTTCATGGCAACAGCCCATATAAAACCTGGGGTCAGTTGGTGGCGTTCGCGAAAAAAAATCCAGGCAAATTGAAATTTGCTCATTCCGGTAACTGGGGTGCAACCCATGCTCCGGCATTGCAGCTTTTCACCGAAGCCGGTATCGCTAAAAGCATCGTTATGGTGCCCTATAAAGGCGGTGGACCTTCAATGCGTGGGTTCTTGGCTCGCGAAGCTGATTTCACCATGCAGTTTAAATCAACGATCTTGGGTCAAAAAGGTAAAGTCCGGGTGCTCATCAGCGCCGGTACGAAAACCGCTTTCAAAGGCGTGCCGACCTTTAAAGATCTTGGCTACACATCCGACATCGGCTTGATGCATCGCGTTATCATGGCGCCGCGCAAAATTCCGGCTGATCGTCTCGCCAAGCTCCGGGGTGCTTTGCTTAAAGTGCAAAAAGACAAAACCTACAAAAAACTAATCAAAGCTATTGGTGAAATCACCGATTATGTGGATGGCGTTGCTTATGAAAAACAGCGCCCAGCGCAAAGTGCTGCTTACAAGGACATGATTAAAGGCCTGATGAAAAAATAATCATCTGCTTTTAAATTAAAAAATTAATGGCACCTTCGGCAACGGAGGTGCCATTTTCTTTTTTTGGGCGTGTAGTCTACAAAAAACAACTCGAGAAAAGAGGGTATAACTGATCTATCCTTTAGGTTTGGCGGCTATCAAAATCCGACCTCAATCCACACGCGGTTCGGTGCAGCGCTGGGGGATGCACTCAAAGCGCGGCTGGGAGATGACTTCAATTACGTTCTTGATAATGATATTACCAAGTTTGGTTACTGCACGGGCGATCTCATTACGCTGACGGAAAGTGGTGAACTGAAGTTCTGTTACATTTCGACCAATTATTTTTCGTCTGATGTGCCGCTAGTCAGCGTGCTCGATCTAACGTTCACGTTTAATGATCGTGATCAAGCCTATGCCAAGCTAGATGGCGAGCTCGGTAATCGGGTGCGCGCTGCTATTGAAGGGGTCCA
>CAJWIB010000297.1 GCA_913041095.1 uncultured Rhodospirillaceae bacterium
GACCTCTTGAAAAATATTGAGCCCTGGGTCTTTTCAAACCGTTGGCTGCCAGCTATTTCTAATTGTCAAAAACAACTGAGAATTATCTTGTGATCTCACCAGAAAAATATTGGAGGTCTAAATGATTTATGAATTTCGAACCTACGATCTAGTTCCAGGTTCTGTACCAGAAGTCCTAAAACGTTTTGGCGAAGCTTATGAAAAACGTAAAGAGTTTTCTGAACTCTCTGCTTTTTTTTACACCGAAATAGGCCCGCTAAATCAAATCATTCATATTTGGCCTTATGAGGATGTTAAACAGCGCCAAGAAATTCGCGCCGAAGCCGTCGAAGCAGGTATTTGGCCGCCGAATATTGGTAGGTTTATTAAGCACCAGCACGTTGAGATTATGAACCCCTGGACATTTTCTCCCGACCTTACGCCGGGCAATCATGGTCCATTTTATGAAATGCGGAGCTATTCCTGCTATCCGGGATCAATCCCCAGTACCCAGGAACGGTGGCTGTCAAAATTGGAGGAGCGCACAGAACTATCGCCACTTGCTGCGGTTTTCAGTGTTGATATCGGTTCTGCACTCAAGATTGTTCATCTCTGGCCGTATCGAGATCTTAAACAGCGTCATGAAGTTCGCAGTGAAGCTGCCAAAAAAGATATTTGGCCGCCTAAAAGCGGTGATGGTGGACCACCCTATTTCTCGCAGGAAAATAAAATTTTGTTACCCGCTCCATTTTCACCGATGCAGTAGTTTACACCACGCAATTTTTGAAATTTTCCGGGGCCGCTATATTTGTGGCCCCTTTTCATTATCCGACCACAAGAGTCTGAGATATTACTTTACGAATTCTTACTAAATGTTTGGCAACTGGATCAAATTTCCGCCATCTCTCTTGCTCAGCATAGGCTTGGCGATAAGCATCTGTTTTCGACATATGCACGCTCATCACCTGATCGGCATTGGCACTGTCAGTAACAATCCAGTTTTTATCAGCACATTCGTATCTAACTGAATAACGCACTCTGCGAACTCCTCTGGATAGCGATGTACCATCTTTAGGCCGAATGTATTTATAAAAAGTGAAGGAAAAAGTGATTGCAGGAGTTCCCGGTCAAGCTTTTTGTCAGACAACAAAAGTGACATCGGCGCACTCGACACACCAATGACAATTCCACATAATGCCAATTTACTAAATCGAATCTTGCGATCATCGCCGAGAGGAAACTGCACCAATAACATGCTTAATACGACTGGCAACACAATCGATACCAGCCCAGGAACTGTTGCCAATACCACCAAGATACAGTCGGTAGCCAGCAGTTATAGCGCCCACGATGATGGGTACGAACACCCTGCCAAAGGGTCCCGACAGCGTAATCAAGATAGCATGCGCATCATAAATAACACCGTCGGCGAGATTAACAGGAATGCTCATGGAGATGACTGATGTTAATCCGAACAGCACTCCAATCGTGGTCTGAACAGCTAATTTTGAATAGTTTTGGGCGAGCGACAGCAGGCTAGCTAGGACAAAAGCCAACACCAATAGCAGCGCAAAATTTTCGACCGCGGAAATAACAGCTTGAACCAAGCATTCCCCGCTTAAATCAATAGCTTAATATATGATTATCTTTTGCCAGATTTAAAGACCAGAAATCGATTTAAATATGAACCAGAATAGCAAAACTAGCAGGTTCTTATTCAGAACCGCTGTCGGCAAATCGCCGATAAGCCATATCTTCCAGGAGGATATGATTATTCCACCAATCATGCAAAAATTTTGCCGTGACTTCGACGACGCTTGCCTCGCCTTTTTCACATTGACTGCATATATAGGTAAGCTAATCCAGCATTTCGTGATGTAACCGGCGATGATCATCCAATCGGGGATATTTGATTTCCGCCATATAGGTTTCTTCGGCCTTGAAATGAGTTTGCGAATAGTCACCAAGCTGATCGATAATGAACCGTACTGTGTTTAAATCCAAACCCGAATCTGATTGTGTTAAATAGGTATCAATCAAATTGAGAATTATTTGATGGTCATCATCAAATTTGGAAATACCGACGCTATATTTACTTTCCCAACTCACCGGAAACTCTCCAATAAAATTCAAGCCAAATAACTATATAAATTCTGCTAAAATCTGCCTTGATTTAGGTCAGAAATAAAATGGCTATTTATTGTGGCAGTAATTTACCCGGGTTCATAATGCCTTTGGGATCAAGCGCAGCTTTAATCTGCTGCATAACAGCCAATGCAACCGGATCCTTATAATTCGTCATTGCATACAGCTTGGTTGTGCCAATTCCGTGCTCCGCACTGAACGAGCCGCCAAAATCAGCGATGGCGTCGTAAACAGCCGCCTTAATAGCATCCGCATTAGACGTCGATTCTTCTGCACCATCTTCCGGTGAGAAGATCGTGTAGTGCAAATTACCATCTCCCAAATGCCCCATATGACACATCCGAAGCTCCGGCACGATCGCATCAGCCCGCTGCGTTATTTCATCGACAAAAGCATGCACCTGATCAAGCGGTAAGGAAATATCAAAACCAATCCACACGCCGGCCGCAGTTACGGCTTCTAAAGCGCCTTCCCGCATATCCCACATTTCCCGCCGTTGTGCTTCGGACGAAGCAATCACCGCATCCTGCACAATGCCATCCTCGAATCCGTTGGCGAGGATTTTTTCAAGCTTAGAGAATATAGGCACGACACCATCAGCATCCGCAACCGCTTCAGTATCAGAGGTCGTGGCAATTTCGATCAGCACGCATAGATCAGGAATTTTATCAAAGGGAATATTATGTTGCGGTGCATATTCCTGAATGATTTCCATAAATACCCGCGGAATAAGTTCAAAGGCCTCGACCGCTCCACCGGTTTCGGCTTGCGCACGATTGAGTAATTCCAACCCATGTGAGATATCCGGCACGACAGCAAAGCTAGTCGCTCGAGCTTTCGGCAAATGAAACAACTTCATCGTTGCCGCCGTGATAACGCCGAGTGTACCTTCTGAGCCGATAAACAAATCGCGCAGATCATAGCCGGTATTATCTTTCCGTAATCCAGACAGCAGATTTACAATCCGGCCATCCGGCAGCACGGCTTCAATGCCAAGGCAAAGTTCCCGTGTATTACCGTAGCGCAAGACATTCTGACCACCGGCATTGGTCGCCAGATTGCCGCCAATCATGCAGCTCCCCTTGGCGCCAAAGTTAAGTGGAAAAAATAAATTCTGCGCTTCAACTGTCTCATGCAAGGTTTCGAGCACGCAGCCAGCCTCTACCGTCATGGTCATTGCCGATGGGCTAATGTCACGGATTTTATTCATGCGCTCCAAGGACAACACAATAGCTGCACCGCTGTCATCCGGGACCGAGCCGCCAGCTACGCCAGTATTGCCGCTCTGCGGTACAATTGGCGTGCCGTGTCCAAGCGCCAATTTGACTACAGCCGCAACTTCCTCTGTGCTGGACGGGCGTGCTACCGCCAACGCTTTACCGGTAAGTTTACCAGGCCAATCGGTAACGTATTTCGCCATGTCCTGAAGATCAGTAAGTACGGTCGTGTTATCAAACTTTGACTGCAAAGCAGTAACAATATTACTCATTTTTTATTGCCTTTATTCCGCCGCCATCCAGCTAACCTCACCCGTTCCGTAATACCCTGTTCTGCATAGAGGCGCTGCAGCACCTGATATTTCCAAGAC
>CAJWIB010000298.1 GCA_913041095.1 uncultured Rhodospirillaceae bacterium
GTCGTGTTAGTATTTTTAACTAAGCGCATTGTCAAAAACCTCCTCTGGCCCCGCCATAACGCCTGCGAACGAGAATCAGATGGGACAAAATCATTGTGCCTTATCGGATCTCAAATTTGCGAATTTAACCTTAATTATCTGTGAACGTATTTAGAACATAACTTTAAAAATTGTTTATTATTAATAAGTTATAAAAAATACTTGCGTAATAGAACAAAAAGAGTACAACCTCACATAGTTGCACTCAACAACACCCTATGAAATAAGGAGGGGGACTTACATGTCAGAACCAGCACTTCGTCTCGTGGAGAAAAAAGACATCGATAAGGAAAAAGCACTCGATGCTGCCTTAAGCCAGATTGAACGTAATTTCGGCAAAGGCTCCATCATGAAACTTGGCCAGCAGGATGCGCTCGATATTGAAGCGATATCGACGGGCTCGCTCGGTCTGGATATTGCCCTTGGTATCGGCGGTTTGCCG
Organism: uncultured Rhodospirillaceae bacterium; assembly: GCA_913041095.1. Classification (GTDB taxonomy): domain Bacteria; phylum Pseudomonadota; class Alphaproteobacteria; order Rhodospirillales; family UBA2165; genus TMED23. The sequence continues at coordinate 482 of CAJWIB010000298.1, forward strand.
AAAGGCCGGGTGATCGAAATTTATGGGCCGGAAAGCTCGGGTAAGACAACGCTTTCCTTGCACGCGGTGGCGGAAGCGCAAAAAGTCGACGGCACCTGTGCTTTCATTGATGCGGAACATGCGCTTGATCCGGGTTATGCCCAAAAGCTCGGCGTTAATGTTGAAGAACTGCTGATCTCGCAGCCGGATGCCGGTGAGCAGGCGCTGGAAATCGCTGATACGCTGGTGCGCTCCGGCGCCATCGATGTGTTGGTGATCGACAGTGTGGCGGCCTTGGTGCCGCGGGCCGAGCTTGAAGGTGAGATGGGTGACCATCATGTTGGCCTGCAGGCCCGCCTGATGAGCCAGGCTTTGCGCAAGCTGACCTCATCGGTTGCTAAATCAAACACCATGATCATTTTCATCAACCAAATCCGGATGAAAATTGGTGTCATGTTCGGCAGCCCTGAAACCACCAGTGGCGGTAATGCGCTCAAATTTTATTCTTCGGTGCGTCTCGATATCCGCCGTATCGGCGCAATTAAAGACAAAGAAGACGTTGTCGGTAACCACACAAGGGTCAAGGTCGCCAAAAACAAAGTCGCGCCGCCGTTTAAGACCGTCGAGTTTGATATCATGTATGGTGAAGGTATCTCTAAGATGGGTGAGTTAATCGATCTCGGTGTCAAAGCTGAAATTGTCGAGAAATCAGGCTCGTGGTTCTCCTATGACAGTCAACGGATTGGCCAGGGCCGGGAAAATGTCAAAACTTTCCTCAAAGAAAACCCTGACATGGCCGAAGAGATCGAACGCAAAATTCGCGAAAATGCCGGCTTGCTGGCAACTGATATGATTACCACACCGGAAACGGATGAGGATGATGGTGAAAAGGAGGGCGAAGAAAACGTCGTTGCAGAAACACCTGATCTGCAGGCCGGTGAATAAATATCTTCTAGCAATCATGTAAACTTTGCAATGACGGTCTTTGAGTTTTCCTCAAAGGCCGTTTTTGCATTTGGGAGCAATCACTAAAAACCCGTGCGATTCCTGGACATGCCCCAATTTGCAGGGTAAAAGCGCGGAGTTGTAATAGGCTAAAACGGTAGAATTTATGCAGACGACTAACGATATTCGTGCCTTGTTTTTGGATTTTTTCGCCACGCACGATCATGAGATTGTGACGTCGTCTCCACTGGTGCCGCAGAACGACCCCACGCTCATGTTTACCAATGCCGGCATGGTGCAGTTTAAAAACACTTTCACCGGTCAAGAAACACGTGACTACAGCCGGGCGGTAACGTCGCAAAAATGTGTCCGCGCCGGTGGTAAGCACAATGATCTGGAGAATGTTGGCTATACGGCGCGCCACCACACCTTTTTTGAGATGCTTGGAAATTTTTCCTTTGGCGATTATTTCAAGGATTTAGCCATCGAGCTGGCCTGGAATCTCATCACCAAGGAATATGGTTTGCCGGCAGAAAAGCTCTTGGTGACGGTTTTTGCTGAAGATGATCAGGCCTTTGATCTCTGGAAGAAAATCACCGGCCTGCCGGAAGAAAAGATCATCCGCATTCCGACCCACGATAATTTCTGGTCAATGGGCGAAACCGGACCTTGCGGCCCGTGTTCGGAAATATTCTATGATCACGGCGATCATATTCCAGGTGGCCCACCCGGCTCGCCGGATGAAGAGGGTGACCGGTTTATCGAAATTTGGAATCTGGTCTTTATGCAGTTTGAACAAATTACGCCGGATGAGCGTGTCGAACTGCCGAAGCCCAGCATCGATACTGGCATGGGGCTGGAACGCTTTTCAGCCGTGCTGCAAGGCACCCATGACAACTATGAAACCGATTTGTTTCAGGCCTTGATCAATGCCTCGGCTGAGATGTCGGGTACACCGGTAGAGGGAGACCACAATGTGTCCCATCGGGTTATTGCCGATCATTTGCGCGCCACTAGTTTTCTGATCACCGATGGCGTGTTGCCGTCAAATGAAGGCCGTGGTTATGTGCTTCGGCGCATTATGCGACGCGCCATGCGCCACGCCCATCTAATGAGTTGTGAAGATCCACTGTTGTTTAAATTAGTACCAACCCTCGTGCAGCAAATGGGCCAGGCTTTTCCGGAACTCACCCGCGCTCAGGCTTTGATCTCTGAAACCTTGGAGCTCGAAGAAAATCGCTTTAAACACACACTCGATCGCGGTCTCGGATTGTTAGAAGAGGAAACCGGGAAATTGCCGGAAGGCGGCGAATTGCCGGGCGAAGTCGCCTTTAAACTCTATGACACCTATGGCTTTCCACTAGATTTGACCCAGGATGCACTACGCGGGCAGGGGTTCAGCGTCGATCTTGGCGGTTTTAACACAGCGATGGAAAAGCAGCGCGCCGATGCAAGAGCCGCCTGGTCCGGCTCCGGTGATGCGGCAACAGAACAAGTCTGGTTTGATATTCGCGAGCAAAATGGCGCGACGGAATTCCTCGGCTATGAAGTTGAAAGCGCCGAAGGCCAGATCGCTGTCATGGTTGTTGATGGCAAGGTTGTCGAAGACGCCGAGGATGGGGTGGAGGTTGCTCTGGTGCTTAACCAGACGCCGTTTTATGGCGAGTCTGGTGGCCAAGAAGGCGATACCGGCATAATCACTAAAGAAGGCGGCGCTACTGTCACTATCACTGAAACCCAAAAGAAACTTGGCGATCTTCATGTTCATCTTGGCACACTTTTCGGCGGCAGCCTTAAAGTTGGTGATGACGTGCAATTGGAAGTTGACCATGACCGCCGTTCGGCGTTGAGGGCGCACCATTCGGCAACCCATTTGCTGCATGCTGCGTTGCGGAACGAGTTGGGTGATCATATCACCCAGAAAGGCTCCTTGGTTGCGGGTGAACGGTTGCGTTTTGATATCTCTCATCCCAAAGCCATGACGCCGGAAGAACTTTCTGTCGTTGAAGATCAGGTCAATATTCATGTGCGTGATAATTCAGAAGTCTCGACCCGCCTCATGACCCCAGACGAAGCGATTGAGGCAGGTGCCACGGCATTGTTCGGTGAGAAATATGGTGACGAAGTCCGAGTAGTGGCAATGGGATCGACGGATGGTAACGAAGCCTTTTCGACCGAGCTCTGTGGTGGCACCCATGCTAGACGCACTGGCGATATCGGATTGTTCCGGATTGTTTCCGAAAGTGCTGTCGCCGCCGGGGTGCGCCGTATTGAA
>CAJWIB010000299.1 GCA_913041095.1 uncultured Rhodospirillaceae bacterium
TATGACGGGTTGAGTGTCGTGGCAAATTGAGTGAACGCTTAATAGAAAGGAGTCGAAAGCTAACAAAATTAGAGGGTTTTTCCTCAATAATTCAGCGTTTCGTTGGTTATTTTGTCTTTTCTAATAGTGTATTGTGCATTATACCTTACCGCATTTAAACACTTGGACACTGTGAATTCAAAAAATAATCCCCATTTATTCGTTAATGATTCTTGCAAAGGACTGAGCATCCGGAATTAGCCGGTGTGAAAGAGAAAATAGGCATGGTTGATACAGCTTCTACCGCGGAAAGCGCTGGACACGGATCGTCAGATGAGTCGCATGACGATACCAAACGTGACTTTCTATTATATTCTACCATAGCTGTCGGTGCTGCCGGCACGGTTATGGCCGCATGGCCCTTCATTGATACCATGAATCCGTCGAAAGACGTGTTGGCTTTGGCCTCAACCGAGCTTGATATTTCGTCAGTCGAGGTAGGCCAAAGCATAACTACTATTTGGCGTGGTAAGCCGGTTTTTGTGCGTCGCCGGACGGCCAAGGAAATCGAAGCAGCCCAGGCTACCGAATTGAAAGGTTTGATCGACCCTGAAGCTGATAAAGACCGGGTCAAGAAAAGCGAGTGGCTGGTGATGATCGGTATTTGCACCCATCTCGGCTGTATTCCGATGGGCCAAAAAAGTGGTGATACCAAAGGCGAGTTTGGTGGCTGGTTCTGCCCGTGCCATGGCTCACATTACGATACTTCCGGACGCATTCGCAAAGGTCCGGCACCGGAGAATTTGGCGATACCGCCGTATAAATTCGTCGATGACACAAATATATTAATAGGTTAGGGAGGGAAATCATGAGCTCACGAACCTGGAAAAATCCAATCATTAAATGGGTTGATCACCGCTTGCCGGTGTTCACTTTTCTTGATCATGCGATTGTCGAATATCCGACGCCGCGTAATCTGAATTACTGGTGGAATTTCGGCTCACTCGCCGGCGTAATTCTGGTTGTTTTGATCGGCACCGGTATTATTCTGGCGATGAACTACACTCCCCATACGTCCATGGCCTTTGACTCGGTTGAGCGTATCATGCGGGACGTCAATTACGGCTGGTTGATCCGCTATCTCCATATGAACGGCGGCTCAATGTTCTTTATCTGCGTCTACATCCACATTTTCCGCGGCATGTATTACGGCTCTTACAAAGAACCGCGTGAATTGCTGTGGATCATCGGAATTTTTATCTTCTTCGCCATGATGTCAGCGGCTTTTCTGGGCTATGTGCTGCCGTGGGGCCAAATGAGCTTTTGGGGAGCGACCGTTATTACCAATTTATTCTCGATCATTCCGTTCTTTGGTGAATCCATTGTGCAATGGCTTTGGGGTGGCTTCTCGATCGACAATCCGACTTTGAATAAATTCTACTCATTGCATTATCTCATGCCGTTTGTAATTTTTGCTTTGGTGTTCGTCCATTTGTGGGCGCTGCACACGCATAAATCCAGTAACCCCTTGGGTATCGAAGTTCAGGGCGATAAAGATGAAATTCCGTTCCATCCCTATTATACGGCGAAGGATGCATACGGTTTTGGCGTATTCCTAATTTTCTTCTTAGGCTTTACATTCTTTGCACCGAATTTCTTTGGTGAGCCGGACAACTACATCGAAGCCAATCCGCTGGTAACGCCGCCGCATATCGTACCGGAATGGTATTTCCTGCCGTTTTACGCGATCTTAAGAGCGGTGCCCGACAACTTCGTCGATGTTTGGGGTATCCTGCCAGTAATTGTTTCGGCGAAAGCCGCTGGCGTGATTGCCATGTTCGCCTCGATCTTATTGTTGCTGTTGTTGCCGTGGCTGGACACGTCCAAAGTGAGAAGCACCAAATTCCGGCCAACCTATTTCTGGCTGTTCTGGTTGTTTGTCATCGACACGGTCATTTTAGGCTTTATGGGCGCCAAACCTGCTGAAGGAACATTCCTGCTCATCGGCCGATTGGCGACTGCCTATTACTTCCTCCATCTGCTGATCTTTATTCCACTGGTTGGCAAATTTGAGAAAACCAAACCATTACCAGATAGTATTAGTACGGCAGTTACTGCCGGCGGATCTGATGCGAAGGAGGGCAGCTAATGTTTAAGAAAATTTATATTGCCGCTTTCGTACTTGTGCTCAGTGCTGGAATGGCTGGTATAAAAAGTAACCCGGTTCAAGCTTCGGGTGAAGTTGCTCATCCACCATCCCAAGAATGGACGACCGACGGTCTGTTTGGCTTCTTTGATCGCAAACAAATCAAACGCGGCTGGCAGGTTTACAGCGAAATCTGTGCGTCATGCCATAGCGTGCGCCTGCTTTATTACCGCCATCTTGGGGAAATCGGTTTTTCTTCGGATGAAGTAAAAAAGATCGCAGCTGAAGCTGAAGTGGCAGCCGGTCCAAATGAGGACGGTGAGACCCATAATGATGGTGAGCTTATTGTGCGCCCAGGTAAACCGTTCGATAAGATCGTCTCACCCTATCCCAATGATCTTGCTGCACGAGCCGCCAATGCCGGAGCCTTGCCGCCTGATCTGTCTTTGATAACCAAAGCCCGGAAAAATGGCGCCAATTATCTGCATGCCTTGTTGACAGGCTATAAAGATGCGCCTGGTGATTTCAAACTATCAGAAGACATGAACTACAATCCGTACTTCCCAGGCTCGCAGATCGCCATGGGCGCACCCCTTAGCGAGGATGGCGTTGAATATGCCCCGGAAATTGCCGATGGGAAAAAAGCGACGGTTGATCAAATGGCCAAGGATATTACCGCCTTCTTAATTTGGGCGGCTGAACCTGAATTGGAAGAACGCAAGCGGATAGGCGTTAAGGTGATGCTGTTCCTGATTATTTTTACAGCTATGCTTTATGCCGTGAAACGTCAGGTTTGGGCCAAGCTGCATTAAAACAGCTGATTTCTAAAATTTTATTTGAAGTAGAGGCGTTTAGATAGTTTAAGCTATCTGAACGCCTTTCTTTTTTTGGGAGTACAAGAATGAAAAATCTAATTATGGCGCTGTTGCCGTTCGTGGCTGCTTTTACCATTGCCGGAAATCTGGCGGCGGCCGGTAAACCTAAGGTTTATTTCAAAACTAATGTTGGTGATTTCACCATTGAACTGGAACCGGAAAAAGCACCACAAACAGTGGCCAACTTTCTGCAATATGTCCGGGATGGCCATTATGATGGCATGATTTTCCACCGCGTGATTAAGGCGTTTATGATCCAAGGCGGCGGCTTTGATACGAGCTACAGTAAAAAGCCAACCCGGGAACCTATCCCTAATGAGGCGGATAATGGCCTTTCAAACGAACGTGGCACCATCGCGATGGCCCGGACCGGTGATCCTCATTCGGCGACCAATCAGTTTTTTATCAATGTAAAGTTTAACGGCTTTCTCAATTATCGTTCAAAGACTCAACAGGGCTGGGGCTATACCGCTTTTGGCCGGGTGATTGATGGCATGAACATTGTCGGCCGGATATCCAGGATGGAAACCGGCCCGGGCGGACCGTTTCCAACCGATGTGCCGCAAAAGCAAGTAGTTATCGAAAAAGTTAAAATTATTTCTGAGTAGGGGGGGGCTTCATGGCAGACAAACCGGTAATTGGCATCATCGGCGGCAGTGGACTTTATGA
>CAJWIB010000300.1 GCA_913041095.1 uncultured Rhodospirillaceae bacterium
CATCCTCATAGAAATTGCGCGGGAAAAAAGTCGTCAGGGTAAGTTCCGGAAATACGACCAGATCGCAACTCCGATCCTTGGCGTGCTTGAGGTGGTCAAGCAGACGTTCGATCACAGACGCCCGCGTATCAGCTACTGAGATTGGCATCTGAGCGGCGCCAACCATGAATTTTCTTTGCGGCATCAATTGGTGCCCTGTTCTTTCCGTTTGGCCATTTTTTGAACTAAGTTTTCAGCGATCCTAGGCCGGCTCCACGGGCAGGCCGGCAGGCATAGACCACAGCACTTATTGTCTACAAAATAAGGAATGCACTTATCAAAATCGACATACCATTTCTTCTCACCTCGGACCATCTGTTTTTCTCGGAAGATTGCGTCGGGTGGGCAGGCGTTAGCGCAAATTTGACAATTCTGACAAAATTCATCAGAACCAAAATCATCAGCTTGGTCCGGATTTAGTGGTAGATCGGTCAACACCATCGAGAGCCGGAAGTTCGAGCCAAATTTTCTATTGATCATTGAGCCGTGTTTGCCGAGTTGACCTAGACCGGCCTCAATGGCCGCCGGAATCATTAAGACGTCCTCAGTATTTGGGCCCATTTTCGGATCAGCATGCCAGCCTTGTTCTCTGATCCAATTGGCCAAAAGTTTGGCGGATTTTGCTGCCCTTGCATATTGGACCATGACTTCGATATAAGCGTCTTCATGGGGCGCAGTATTGAGATTGTCGTAATTATGAGCGAACGCCAGCATAATCGCCCATTTCCCGGTAGGCTGAGGCCGGTCCTCATAGGTCCATTCAGGCTGATACTCACAGATGCCGGCTTGGTCGGCACCCATTTCCTGCGCCATCTTTTTAACCAACTCACTCCATTCTGCGAATGTTTTTTCGATCTGTTCCGCCGAGATATCGACCAGCGGCATGGCAATCGGTTCTTCACGTAGTTTGCGCGACGCCGTAATCCGTTCGTTGTCATTATCCCGATTATAGAAATAGAACAGAACATCGGTGTGTGAAATCGTTCCATCGGCTCGCCAAAACACCGGGCGAGGCGCGTGCTTTTCTTGCTCGCCAATACCGTTGATCGTGTTGCCCGATATTTCCGGCCACAATTTCATAACTTCTGGATTGGGTTCCCAAGGCACCTCTTCGGTGATTTTACTGGTCATGTAATGGAGCCTCCCAAGCTCATCTCTTTTGATTTGAAATATCTTGTTTAATGAATACTAACTAGATCGCCTAGAATTTTAAATATAGTATTGATTTTTTTAATCTAAATAAGTTCGTCAGATATGGCCTCATCCTCCACCAAACATGTTGTATATGCCGCACTCGGCGGGAATATGCTGATCGCAATCACCAAGTTCGGAGCGTCTTTAATGACCGGCAGTTCGGCGATGCTCAGTGAAGCTGTGCACTCGCTTGTCGATACCGGCAATCAAACGCTATTGCTCTACGGCATAAAACGCTCCGGTAAGCCAGCAGATGAAAAACATCCGTTTGGTTACGGTATGGAGTTGTATTTCTGGACCTTTGTTGTTGCCATTCTGATCTTTGGCCTAGGGGCTGGAGTCTCGATCTTTGAGGGCATTAAGAAAATTCAACATCCGGAAGTGGTAACCGATACTTTCGTAAATTATATTGTATTGGGTATTGCCCTGGTGTTTGAGGCTGTTGCGTGGTTTATCGCTTTCAAAGAGTTTAGAGGCAGTCAGGGAAAACGTGGCATCATCCAAACTGTCCGTGACAGCAAAGACCCGACCGTTTTTACCGTATTATTTGAAGACAGCGCGGCGATGCTGGGCTTGTTAGTGGCCTTTGCCGGTATTTGGCTTGCCGAGTATTTGCAGCTGCCGGTGCTGGACGGAGTCGCATCGGTAATTATTGGCGTTATTTTGGCAATTACCGCGAGCCTATTGGCTTATGAAAGCAAAGGCTTATTGGTGGGTGAGGGGGCCGATAAGGAAGTTGTAAGTGCGGTTCGCGAAATCGTCAATCAAGAGAACGGGATCATCAGTATCAATGAAACTTTGACCATGCATATGGGACCGCAAGACGTGTTGTTGAACCTCAGTCTCGATTTTTCCGATAATCTTTCATCACCGGAAGTCGAGGCGATAATTTCCCGGCTGGAAAGCAAGATTAAAGCTGAATATCCGCAAATTCAGCGCATCTTTATCGAAGCGCAAAGTATTACCGAACATTATCAGGATTTGAGTAGATCACCTGGCGGTTCTGAGAATAAAACAGATTAACAACAGTTTAGGATGCGATCTAGCTAATGTAGTGGACAGACTTAGATTTTTTGGTATTTTTTTATTTATCTGTTATTCTACTAGTAGATAAAGGAAAATTAAATGGCCACCTCACAAGCGCAAAACAAATGGCGCTTCAAAAACAAATTCGTCAAAAGCCAGCTCAACATTATGGCGCGTAAAAATATTCATGTGTATTTGGAGGAAATTGCTGAATCACATGGTTTGCGTGGTAAGGCCGAAGCTGTCACATTCTCGGTCTATTTAACCATCGCGCTCCAGCAGCAAGGCGATTTCAATGATGAAGCAGAACGTCTCCGCCAAATATTCACCGACGCCTATCATCATGATCGTGATATCTACACACCGTAATCGGTATTTCTAATGTTGCCTGATCAACATAAAGTCACCGACATCATTCGCGAAACCGCCAAAATCGAAATACTTCCATTGTTTCGTAAATTAAAAGAACACCAAATAGATGATAAAGAATCTGGAGAGATCGTAACTGCAGCAGATATCAAAGCGGAAAAAAGACTATCTGCTGCATTGGTGAAACTGGCCCCTGAAAGCACGACAGTTGGCGAAGAAGCGGTTTCAGAAAAACCGGATATTCTCGATCGATTAACGGGGGATCGGTCCGTCTGGGTGATCGATCCTTTAGACGGGACGAGAAATTTCACCAATGGCAAGGAATGCTTCGCGGTTATTGTCGCTTACTGTCATGGTGGTGAGACGATTGCCGGTTGGATCTACGATCCGGTCAATGACTGTATGTACTTCGCTATGGCCGGGAAGGGGGCGTGGGCCAATGATCGCCGCCTGAATATTCCTCCATCACCGGATATCATCGAAATGACCGGCTCGGTAAGTAAACGCCATTTTGATCGCCTTGATAAACAGCGGCCATCACCGAACATCCCCGGAGATATGATCCGCTACCGGTGTGTCGGCAGGGAATACACCGATCTGGCTTTGGGTGAATTGCATTTTGCCGAATACGGCATGTTGAAACCCTGGGACCATGCGGCGGGAATATTAATCCACACTGAAGCGGGAGGGTATTCTTCTTACACCAAAGATCAGACACCCTACCGGCCAGGCCCAACCACGCGCAAACATTTGCTCGCCGCCGCCAATCAAACTGAGTGGCGGGTACTAAAAGAACTTTTTATCTAAGTGGGAGAGCCCATTCGCCAATTCAATCAGGAAGTGCATAAATAAGTGGTGGACGGTGGGATACATCAAGTATGATTCGACACCTTACACGATATGCTAAATAATTGATAACCCATAATTTTATTTTTCGACCACATGCTGATTTAGGGTAACTACGTATTATCCACTGTCTAGCCCCCTTTTTATGTACCATTTTGCAGTAGAGTTTCTGGCACCGGTGG
>CAJWIB010000301.1 GCA_913041095.1 uncultured Rhodospirillaceae bacterium
TGCGCCGGTGTCCAAATACCTTTTTCCTTAAAGTAGCGAACAGCGCCCGGATGGAACGGCAGAGCGACATTTTTCAGCACCCGTTTGATATTCCAAGCCCGTGCCGCTTTGTGATAGGTGGCAAATTCCTTGGTGTTTTCAAGTATAGCCTTGGTCACTTTGTAGACGGTGTCATTTGAAACACCAGGACGTGTCAGAAAATAGGAGTTCAAGCCCAGCATGTGAACCGGCTTAATTTGATTTTTTCCAAACGAACCAGGCTTGAAATCGGCAGCCCAAAACATCGGCGGTAAATGCTTAAGCATGGCGTCTCGTGTTGCCTTAGGCGGATAGTAGAAATTCATCACGCCATCGTGGATCGGTTTTTGAACTTGCGGCGAGCGCGAACTAAACGGCATCACAGCTGCATCAACACTGCCACCCCGGATGGATTTAACCAACTGTCCAGTATTGGTCGTTGCAACCAATTTCAGCGAGCTTTTATCCAATCCATTAACTTTAATAATGGCATCCATGACCAATGCAATTTCCGGCAACGCCCGGCGTTTGGCGATAATCGTTTTGCCATTCAGTGCTTTGATATTTTTTATATTTGCGCCATTGCGCAAAACCAGCCAACGATTGCTTGCTTGCGCCTGGACCACCAGTCGCACCGGCACTTTGCCCGATTTTTTAAAGCTGTAGGTTCCGTTAAAGCCTGAGAACGCGGCAAAGGAATTCGCCAAGGCAAATTCTACTTTCTTTGCACCGAGCCCCCGAACATTGGCAGAAGAACCGCCAACAGGCTCAGCCGTCGCATTTATTTTGGCGTGTTTGGTGATAACTTCCGATGCGCCGACAACAATCGTGTAAAACACACTGCCAACACTAGAGGTGCCAATCCTGACAGCATCTTGAGCTTGAACCGAATTGGCGACCACTATTTGTCCCAAGCCAATTAAAGTGGCTATTAGTATAAAAATAGTTTTTTTCATTTTGCACTCCCTTCTAAAGTAGACGTTATGGAAAATTCAATTTTAATTTTCAAAAAGGTGCGGCCATTTTTTCATTACCCTATCTTTCCATTCCGGATTTGATTCAGCGACCCTTGGAAATTTGTCCTTCCAGCCCCAAGGCCGGCAAGCATCAATGATACCACGGTTGTTATGATAGGGCGGTCCTTGCAACATGGAATCGAGCGGCGTGCTCCACGAATTGTGGATGAACTCGGTATCATCCGGCGGATCACAGCGAGTCGACATCGCCCAAATTACATCGAAAATATTGGAGGGGTCGATATCTTCATCAACGACAACAACCCAGCGCCCGGCATAATTACCCGAATGGCAATTAGCAGCGAGCATGGCCGCTTGTTTAGTATGGCCCGGATATAATTGCTTGATTGACACTACATTAAAGAGCCGTCCAGCACCCGCTTCATGGCACCAAATACCTTCCACTCCTGGCAGACCGGCTTTTTCGATCTCGTCCCAGATCATAGCTGATTTTACGGTAGCTCGAGCGAAAGTAAAATTCGCTGGTGGCCGCGATGGCACAGCCATCGTCAAGATCGGATCATTACGGTAATAGACCCGCCTCACTTTTACCGTTGGTTGCGCACTCGCATCACTAGCGTAATATCCCATAAATTCACCGAACGGACCTTCAATCAGGGTTTCATCACCATAGACTTCACCCTCCAGCACAATCTCTGCATGGGCCGGGATCGGCAGTCCATGGATTTCGCTTTGGATAGTCTCGAAGGGAAAGCCACGATGACCACCGGCATAATCAAATTCGGACACATTAATATCAACTTCGGAGTGACCGGCTAAAAACAATAGCGGATCCTGCCCACAAGAAATCAGCACCGGGCACGGCTCGCCCTTGGCAAAGTATTTCTCTCTGATCATACGGCCGTGTTTACCGGGTGACATCCAAATACCGGTGGTATTTTTATCCTGCACCATCACCCGGTAGGTCGCGGCATTAACCCAGCCACTATCCGGGTCCTTCATAATAACGACATCATCGGTACCAATATAGCGCCCGCCATCGTGTTCATGGATGAAGGGAATCGGAAATTTGTAGAGATCAACATCCTCGTCGCGGTCGATGTTTTCCAGGATCGGGCCGGTATTGATTTCTTCAGGTGGAATAAGTTCAAACTCTTCTTTCATCCGGTCACGATAGGATCGCACCAGATCGAGCTCTTTTTCCGGCTCAGGAAAACCGAGCACAATAGCCAGACGTTTAAATGAGTTCGCTGCTCCTGAAAGTATGCGAAAATTTTCCGGATAGTCTTTGATGTTTTTGAAAAGCAGTGCCGGAGCCCGGCCCGGATTGCGGCCACAGACAACTTCCGCCAAGGTCGCCAATTCTAAATTCCAATCAGCGCCCTCGATCACTTCCAGTTCACCGATTTCTTCAAAGCGTTCCAGCAGATCACGCAGATCAACATGCCGCGTGATGTTGGCGCGATCTCTATCTCCAGCTTTTTTAGACGTATCGACTTCTTGATCCACTTTATTCCACTCCCCGAACCTTCTATTTTAGGAGGAGTAGGAATATTATGCCAATACCGATTATTTGTAGGGGGTGTTTGCAGAACTTATGGCAAAAAAAGCCTTTGATTTTAAGCCACTATTTGATGATACGTAGCTTGTTACTTCTTTTGGGCTGCCAATCCGGTTCATGCCAGTGATACATACCATCTTCAATTTTTGCTTTTATCTGCTTTTCGATCATATCCAGGATGACCCGTTCCGCCGGCCGGATTCCCTCACCACCCTTTTTGATGATGTAGAGCACCCGGATCATTTCCGGTGTATCGATCGGCCTGGCAGAAAATTTGCCGTTGAGCACTTCGTCATGGAACAAGCCATATACCGATATTGTACAGCGCTTGTAACTCTCCATCATTTGCTTGCGCATATAAATCGGATCAGCATCAAGCATAATATCCAATTTAATCTTGAATCGCTCAGCTGTACGCTCCAGCAAATCACGAGTTGCATGAGTTTTTCGTTCCTGGATCAGTGGAAAGTTGCCCAGCTCAGCGAAATCAACAGGTTCACCATTTTTACCAACCAGTTCAGGGGGACCGATAACACACAATTCTTGCGCCAGCATGGGGATCGCCGTGAGATTCCCCTCGCCGCCATCCTCATGGGAAAATGCCAGATTAACATTACCGTTTTTTACCCAGCGGATCATCTCATCACTATAGCCTTGGCGGCATGATAGATTTATATCCGGATAATGTGTCGAGCATTCATCAAGAATAGACGGTAGTAAAACGCGGCCCGATGACGGCGTTACGCCAATATTAACAACGCCTTCAACCTTGCCTTGAAATTCAGAAATATCGCGGGAAGCAAAATTTATTTTTTCTAGTATGTCTTTGGCATGGCTGAGAAAACGCGATCCGGCCTGGGTCAATTCAACACCATGGAAGTTACGGTCAAAAAGATTAACGTCAAGTTCTTCTTCCAGCTTTTTCACCTGCGTACCAAGTGCAGGCTGAGAGACATGCAGTTCTTCAGCGGCCGCCGTAAAGCTGCCGTGATTAGCAACACTGATAAAATATTTTAGTTGCCGTAACTCCATTTGATGGCCCTAGGCTTAGATGACTGTTTTGCAGCCCCCATTAAAGACCTATCGTTA
>CAJWIB010000302.1 GCA_913041095.1 uncultured Rhodospirillaceae bacterium
TGTGATTTTGTATACTCGTACCGAGTTTGGAGATTACTTGGGAAATGTCGGATTATAATTTTTAAATACAAGACTTGGTGTTTCCAAAAGTTTATAATATGCTCCGACTAAATATCGGGTAAGCGGACAAAAAATTACTCGCTTACAACTTTTAACCTTGGGAGGTGGTTATGAGCTTAAAAAGGACATTTCTAACGGTTGTAGTGTCTCTGCCATTTGCAGGGATGTTGGCAGCAACGTCGACGTATGCACAAAAAATATATAGGGCTGATGTTGGTTCTCCGGGTGGTTCTTCACATAGCATGATGGTAACTTATGCCAAGATGGCTAAGAGAGCTGGTATTGAGATTCAAATTAACGCCGGCAAAACCCTTACGGTATCAACCTACCAAGCGGGAAAAGGGAAAATTGAATTTTATACGGGTGTGCCATTTTTCTACAAGGCGATGAAAAAGAAGATTGCCATGTACAAAAAGAAAAATGACGCCCCCGAAGTTGCCAAGAAGATCAGGTATATTTTCTCTTATCCCGCTGGCTTGACTCACTTCTTAGTTTACGAAAATTCGGGGATACGAAGCTTCAAGGACTTCAAGGGCAAGAAAATATTCCTTGGTCCGCCAGCTGGAGGAGCAACCTACGAAGCTAAAGTCCAGATAAAAGTCGGATCAGGTTATGAAGCCGGAAAAGATTACAAAGGAGTAATTTTGAATTGGGGCGAGGGAATTCAAGCGATGAAAGACAAAAAAATTGATGTCTTGGTTCGACCGATTCAACTGGGTTCAGCGCTAATTGAACAATTTGGCCTAACCAACAAGTTTAGACTAATTTCACTTCCTGAAAGAGCCTTAAAAAGCAACAGCGGTCTTGAAGAATTCCTTAGTGAGCCCGATTACATGTTAACCACCGTTCATCCAAACTCATACAAAGGCCAGATGAATACCAAGCCTGTTGTGCAACTTGGCTACTATCTCTTTATTGGAACCCAGTCCATGGTACCTGAAAAGGTGGTATACAAGGCGACAAAGAAGTTCTGGGAAAACATTAAAGAAGTAAAGGCTACTGCAAAATACATGGAAGATCTAAATCGTAAAACCGCTTTTGCTGCGGTAAACGGACCTCTCCATATTGGTGCATACAAGTATTACAAAGAGGCTGGTTTTGACGTGCCAGCTATCGCTATACCACCGGAAGCAAAATAATACAGTTAGGGAATACACCTTCGTGGAACTCAGTTATACCCTGAAGGCGTATCCTCCTTTTTTCTTATTAACGTATGCATAGCTTTATACATGGCTTCGCTGACTTCTGCCGCAGTCTAGGCGGTTTTCGCCTAGCGATAGCCTCTGCTGTAGCTCTCGGGTTGGCCGGTGTTGTCATTTATTCAACCGGTTTTGGGCTGTTCTTTCCGATCGAACAACGAGGCGGTATTTATTTAGCCTCCATATTGATTGTAATATGCAAGTTCGGGACTGATCGCCTAAAAACTTCCGGTGGGGGTTTTTCGAATATCGCCAACGTAACTGTTGATATTCTGCTGCTGGCAGCAGCGGTTTTTTCGATCTATAGATTTATGATTGTTCAAACGGCAATGGCTAATGACCTTTATGACATTGTTCCCGCTGATATATTGGCCTGTTTTGTTGGTCTCATCGTAATAGTAGAATTAACTCGCAGGGTTTGGGGTTGGACACTCTTCGTAGTGTCTTTATTAAGTTTAATATATATTCTATGGGGTCAGGACTTACCTGGTGTTCTGCGTCACTCAGGCTTTTCTTATGAACAGTTGGCTGAAAACCTTTGGTTCAATCTTAACAAAGGCATCTTTGGTTCGATCACCAATATCGTAATCAATGTCGTACTTATTTTCGTCCTTTTCGGTGTTATGTTGGAAAGCACAGGCGCCGGTCAAACGCTCCTTAAATACGCTTTCCGTCTGACACAAAAAACTCGGGGTGGCCCAGCACATGCTGCCATAATAGCATCCGGACTTTTTGGTACAATGTCTGGAAGCCCTGTCGCTAACATTGTTGGCACGGGAACCTTTACGATCCCAATCATAAAGAAGAGAGGGTTTTCCCCAGAATTTTCGGCGGGTGTCGAAGCCACAGCTTCATGCGGCGGCCAGATTATGCCACCAATCATGGGGGCTGCTGCCTTGGTGATGGCTGACTTAGCTGGGATACCCTATCTATTTCTGATTACAGCCGCATTAATACCGGCACTTTTCTATTATTTAAGTCTTTTTCTGGGAGTTACAGTTGAAGCTCGCAAACAAGGTATTGAACCCATAACCGACCTAGAAGCCTATAAAATTACCCCCCAGGACAGGCTGAATGCAATCATGTTTGTTGCCCCAATTCTCTCTGTCATTATAGGACTCGTAATGGGTTTTTCTCCGGCTATGGCTGGATTTTTTGCATTGGTTGTACTCCTGCTCTGCAGTATTGTTAATCCCGAAGTTCGAAAAAATCCGGCTCGTTTACTGAGAGGATTGATCTCAGGAGGCGTGAATGCTGCAGAGCTTATGATCTCAGTAGCAGCAATCGAGATCGTTGTAGGCGTCATGGATACGACAGGTCTTGGACTAAAATTTGCGGGTATGGTAGAGAATATTGGAAACCAGCAATTATTTCTATCTCTCTTCGTTGCAATGACCGGCGCCTTAATCCTAGGGATGGGGATGCCCACCCTTCCGGCTTACTTGATCATCGTTTTAATAATGGGACCAGCAATTAAGCTACTGGGTTTAAGTACGTTGGTTGTTCACCTATTCGTATTTTATTATGGGGTCGCTTCTTCATTAACACCACCAGTTGCAATCGCCGCGTATGTTGCGGCACCAATCGCTGGTGCTAACCCAATCATGACAGCCCTAATGGCCCTCAGAATTGGCGCGGCAAAGTTTATTATCCCATTTGCTTTCGCATACTACCCGACGCTATTGCTGGTAGAAAATTTCGACATCATTGCTTTCTTTTCCATCTTGGTTAGACTCTCTTTAACAGTCTACTTAGTTAGTTCTGCACTTAGTGCTTTTGATCGAACTAAACTTAATTTTACATCTATTTTAATCCGCCTGGTATTGGCAGTACTGTGTCTCCTCACCCCAATTGAATATCACGGTCCGGCAACAGTTTTTTCCGTGATGATCCTTCTAAAGTCCTGGCAAATTTTTCCTTTCAAAACTCGACTATCATCTTGAACTCTATATTTCTTGAAAATTGAGCCGTAGAATTGTCCGTCATAAAGTGGTTCAGCATTTAAGTTAGAGTTTGCCCGCGACCTTGCTGACGATTACGCTGTTATGGATCGAGGCGAAGTTGTCATGCACGGCACTAGCGTGACCATGGTAGAGGAAGATGTACACCGCTATCTCACTGTCTAAGGACAAAACACCAACACCTAAGCCGATAATTGTCGACGGCAGGGCATGCTTAAGTTTTGTCGCGGATGCCGATGGTTTCCTTGCCAAAAATATCGAGGGCCTCGTCCCAGCTGATTTCCTCATAGCCGGAAATGCCGCGATTTTGCGGATTGCGCTCGCCATCGGGATCAAAATCGACTCGTTTGAGTGGTGCTGTCAGACGAATGTAAACTCGTCTCAACATGGCAATGATAAGCCGATTT
>CAJWIB010000303.1 GCA_913041095.1 uncultured Rhodospirillaceae bacterium
CTTGATAACCATTGGGGCCTATTTTATTGGTGGTAGTGTGGGAATGCTATTCTACCTTTTATGTGCATTTGTCGCTAAATCATTATTGGAGGTAATTAATTATACTGAGCATTATGGTTTGGTAAGAGAGCCCAATAAACCAATTTGTACCCGACATTCATGGAATTCAAATAATATTGTGAGTAGTCTTTTATTATATAATGTGACACGGCATTCAGCCCATCATGAGAAGTCTAATTTAAAATTTTGGGAGTTGGATGCCTATCCAGATGCTCCAATGATGCCTCAGGGCTATCTGAGTATGCTATATTTAGCCATCTTCCTCCCGTTTATTTATCATAAGATAATGGCAAAAAAATTGAGGGATTGGGATTGCTATTGGCCGGTACAGGAGCCGGCAGTCTTGGTGTTAGTTTCGGTGATGTGAGTACGGAAAGTGACAGATTGTATATGGGTCATGGTTTAAGTCCTCAGCTAAAGCAGTCCAACGAATGGCTCCAAAACCGTCGCCCTCTCCCTCCACTATGATCAGTCTCTTGTTAAATAAGGTGGTTTCGCGACATTGCTTATTCAAGGTCAAGTGCCGGTCACATGCGCAAAAAAATTTAGTGATGAGTTAGCAGCCCGGGTAGAGGGTTTATTCCCTACTAAAAGATACTTCGGACCATCCCAATTCAGAAAAATGTGGTCAGTCAACGTATCTATAGAGTTCCAACCAAAAGATTGCAAAAATTATCAGGAATATGATGAATTCGACCAGCGTTATCATGATCAACATGAATGATATGCGTCTTGCCGATGGTTTCAACGGCTGCCAGACGCGCCGCATGTACCATTTCCATCCGGGAACCCTGGACCATCGCTTCCATAGCCGCAAATAACGGTGAATATCACGGCCCCATTGTACCAGGCTTTTGTCTGCTTCATCGATGCGGGCTTCGCGTTCTTTGGCTGATGTCCCTCCATATTCGTCCGTAATCACCAGTTCGGCCTTGCCGCCTGGTTTCAGGTTAATGCGGAATTTGGTTGATGTCTTAAGTCCAGTTGAATAAATGACCTGAACCTTGTTCTTACCAGGGATTATTGACAGGTTCGTTTTAAGTGTCTTGCCGTTACTGAGGTTTTTTGCGTCCAAGTGGTATCCACGGTGACTAGTTTGGCGCAGTTCCAGAAACTCCATCAATGAATTAATACGATAGAGACGCTCTATATCACCAATAAATTCCTCGAGCCAGTCAGCGTTGAAGGGGGTTTCGATGGTGACCCAGGCGGCATCTTGATCTTCGTTCGGTGGAGTGTCGTTCATTGATCCGGGCGGGGTGTGATAATGAGTTGAGCGGTAAGGCCGCGAACCAGCTTCTCAAGAGCCATGCGCGACCGGTATCCGGGCACACCCCTCGGCCTGGGAGAACCGATGACGGCAACATCGAAAATGCCGGCGTCGCATTCTTTGATAAGGCAGTCGGTCGGCTTGCCGAGTTGGATATCGTGGGAATAGGAGACGGATTTTCCTGCCGCCAGTCCGGCCAAGCGGTCAATCTCCCCCGCAGCTTCCTGGGCGAGTTGGTTTTCGACGTAGTTGCCGAACCGGAATTGGGTCACCGCGTTGTTAAGCCAGTCGTCACCCTTCATACCTTTCCAAAAATCGGGTACGACGAGTAAATGGTGAAGTGAAGCGCCGTTTTCCCTTGCTAGATTCAGCGCCGTTGTTTCGGCTACCTTGGCGCCCGGGGTGCCGTGACTGGCCACAATGATTTTAACGATTTTCATGTGGCGATCCTATGGATGGTCAAGTGAAAACCCGGCGCCCAACTAAGGCGCCGAGTCTCGGAGTGCATTCACGCCCGTTAGCCTATAAAAATATAGACCCCAAGCGCGATAAGCAGCGCAAATATAAGGGCGAGAAAATCCTCACGCCGGTCGCTGACGAAAATCGACAACGCCGAGCCGCGGTGAAACTTCGCGCCAGCTTCTTCTTGAAGGTCGATGTCTTGACTATCATGTTCTGACATTTCCCGTCCTCCTGTTAGATGGTTTCTTTTACGAACAACAAGATCACGATCAAGGATAAAATCGCCTTGGTGGTTCCGACAATGCCGCCGATGACAAGGGGTTGCCCGCCCGCTTGTTTCATTGCCGCGACGGTGATCTGCATGCCTAGACCGGTCAAGCCGAAGGCGAAAAGAAGGGTGATCCATTGCCTGAATTTCTTGATCATCTTCGCCGTGTGCCTGACCGCTTTAGTGGCCTTCTTGAGCACCTTGTTGGAACCCTTGGACAGGATCTTGGCATTGTAGATGCCACGAATGATGGTTTCGTCTTCGATGCTCATGATCTTCTTGTTTTCAATTAGGCTAGCCATGGCCTGCTTGCGATCTACCCGTTTCAGCTTACTAGCTTCGGCAGTGAGGGTCGCCACGTGCTCCGTCTTAAGCAGCTTTCCGGCCTTGATGTTGTTGTCGAAGAATTTCCCCTTGTAATGCTGCGCCGGAGCGAACACGCCCGTCGAGGAAAGCGCGAACATCAGAATGAAGCCGAGTACGAAGACCGGGAACTTCTCGAAGATCACGGTGCCGACGTTGACGGTGTGGCCAGGATCCGTTTCTTCGAGGCGCACATACCAGACGGCCAGCCAAAGAACGATAATTGGCAGGAACAAAACGCGGGTGATGTTGAAGATTTCGGCAACTTTCAGAGTCTCGATGCCGTCCGGTTGAAAGGCCAGTGCGGCGCCGGCGACCTGCGCCGAATTCAAAATGCCGGTCCCGGCCCAAGCGCCAAACTGGATATGACCAAGGTCCAGCATGTGGCCGAACACCGGGAACAGGAACATACAGCCGACGCCCCAAATCAGGATGGTGCCAATGGTATAGGCGATCTCCACCGATTTAGCTTGCACAACCGGCGCGGCGGCGACCGTCGCCGAGACGCCGCAGACGCCCATGCCGGCGGACAGTACGCCGCTCATGGAGTTGGGGATCTTTCTTCGCCGTCCCAGCCATAAAACCATGCCGACCGCACCCAAGACGAAGATACCGACCATTACCGCTGACAAGCTGCCGAGCGAGGCCAGTTCGCCGAGGCTGTAAAGTGTACCCAGCAGGATAACGCCCGTTTTCAGACCAAGCCTGGATAAACGTACGCCGTTTTCCGCCCATTCGGGGATGCCGAACACATTGACGGTGATGATGCCGGCCAGAATGCCCAACACCACGTAATTGAGTCCAAGAACCTGATGCAGGTACTTGGCCCCCATTACGGGTCCAATGGCCTTACTGGCCACTGCAACCAAAGGCGCGGCGTACCAGCGTACGATCATGGCGACCAAAAGAATGAAGATGGCACCGGCAATGGTGGACAAGTAGTAGTCCACGTTGCCTTCTTTATGCTGACCCCACATATGCCAGACGCCGATGATGATGCCGATCGCGCCGAACGCATAACCCATACCGACCATTTCACCGACAAATTTTTTGGCGGACAGATACCCAATCAATCCAGTCATAGAACCGGAATCGGTCAGATAGGCGATAGCGATGAAAATAATGCCCATAATCAGTAGGGCAGGATGTTTTTT
>CAJWIB010000304.1 GCA_913041095.1 uncultured Rhodospirillaceae bacterium
AGTGCCTTAAATAAATACCAAATATTTTTAGGTGAAGACGCAAAGGCACCAAGCCGATACAAGGTTAATTTTAGCGCCGCCGGATTTTTGCGCATAACCTGGATCGCAAGTTTCGGATTAAAATAACTTCGTCCGCCAAGCGAGATATAGTTCTCACCCTCTTTATTATCTAAAAAAGCCTTAAACCGCTCATATTGATACTGGCCACTATTCAGTTTTACAGCAAATTTCAGATAGCCTTGTATCAAGAAATCCCTCGGCAACAGGTATTTGATATTGGTGTGATACTTAAACCCGCCGAGCCCATATTTACTGTCACGAATCCGACCCGCCAATTTCATTCGTTTAAACAACGGTGTGCCCGGTAGGGCAGTCAACAGCGATGGATCACCAGAAATTAAACCTGCTTCAAGCAGGCCGTTTATTGTCGAGTCAAAACAGCTTTCATCATCAGAATCAAAACCAAATATCAAACCGGCCACCACCGGAAAACCGTAAGATTGGATTTCCTTCACCGCACCGATCACGCCGGATGCAGTGTTTTGAACCTTGGCCGTTTCCAATAATGAGTTCGAGTTAAAACTTTCAACCCCAATGAAAAGACTATCAAACCCGGCCAGCCGCATTTTACGCATAAGTTCCGGCATTTTGTAGAGATTGAGCGTTAACCAGGTATAAAAAACCGGGCGATAATCGCTAGTTTCCTGCCACTTTAAAATAGCGTCGACAACTTCCTCGGCCCAACGTGGGTCGCCGATAAAATTATCACAGGCGAGCAGGAAACTGCGCACACCAAGACTGCAAAGATATTCGATTTCCTCAACTATCAAATCGACTTGTCTGCTATGCGGGCGATTGTTATCGGGTAAAATACGAATGTCGCAAAATTCGCAAAGAAATGGACAGCCGCGCGAGATTTCCAAAACGGCACCGTAATACCGGTCAATGGTCGTAACCACCATTTGACGATAAAATGGCTTTGACTGCGATAGCGCAAAACGTTCTCTATTTCTAATAACTTTTTGGTCCGCACTACCGGCTAAAATCTCAGCCAAAAGTTGATCAATTACGGCTTCACCGTCACCGATCACGATGTGATCAAAGGCGTCCAGCTTATCGAGATCATCAACCTGATCGAACGACCAGCATATTGGACCACCGAGAACAAATTTTGTGGTGGGATGACGAGCTGCCAGCGTCGAGCGGGATTGCAGAATATCGGGAAGATCTTGATTGATACCACTAAACAAAAATACATCGGCATAGTCAACATCGTTAATGTTCTCGAAACGGGTATCAACTAGAGATAATTTGTACAGTTTGGCTACGTCGATATGCGACGCCAGCGTATACGCCCAGACTGGCATAAAAATAACGCCATTATTCTGGACTTCCGAATAAAATCTATTCGGCGAATGTATAAACGTAACACGACTTGAAGTCATTATTTAATCCGAACTCTATTTTTCTTTTTCTAATTTTTAATTGTGTTGTCTGATTCTCTGTTTTGCATATTATTGGCTTAAAGACTAGACACTATCCACAAATTGGATGTTAAAATTGGGGGCTGACCCAGCTAACGCCATTTAGGTGTTATTATGTGGACAATGAGAAAGAGCCAATTAAGCAAAATCTGTCAAATTATTTTTTGGTGAAAATAAAAGATCAATTTAAATATTAGGGCTATACCAGATAACTACCCAAAATTTCCTTTAACCCATTATCTTAACTGCCTTAATTGAGCCAGCATTCGATCATTGTCTACCGGCTTGCCAATGGTGATACGCAGCACGCCTTCGGTGCCGCGGCCTTTTTGGCCTTTGGTAAATATCCCGTTTTTTTGCATACCAGCTTCGATGGTTAGGGCCTGTTCTAATGTCGGAAACCATATACAAATGAAATTACCAGCGGAGTTAAAGAAACGGATGTCTTGCGAAGCAAATTCCTTCTCAATTCTAGATTTCTCAGTTGAAATAGCGTTTAGACACTGCGTCAAATGAGCCTGGTCGGCCAACGCCGCCTCAGCCGCCTTGAGCGTCATCCCCCCGATATTAAAAACAGTGCTGGCGCGTTTAAGTATACCAGCGAACTCTTCGCAGTAAGAGATGCCATAGCCAATCCGCATACCGGCCAGCGCGTAAGCCTTAGACATGGTACGGAGCGCAATATAAGGCTGTCCCGCCACCTCCAGAATTTTGATCGCATCGGGATAATCCGGCTTATCTCCCGCAAATTCAACATAGGCTTCATCCAATACAAACAACGTCTCGGAATTCGCCGTAGCCACAATTCTTTCTAAATCAGGCTCAGTAAAATAACTGCCGGTCGGATTGTTGGGCATACACAAATAGACCATGCGCACGCCCCCCCCCACTGCCTGACAAATTTTATCGGCACAAAACGACAGATCATCTTCATGCGGCACACCAATAACGCTTGCGCCAGCGGCGAGAGCAAAAATATTAATGATAGGAAAGCTCGGCACAAGACTCACAACTTTATCGCCCGGCCGAAGGCAGGCATTCACCATCGCATGTAAAATGGCTTCCGAACCGCTATTAAAAACCAATCTTCCGTGGTCAATTTCAAGCTTTTCGCCCAATTTTTCCGCAATATCGTTGCACGTGCTATCAGGGTAGAGATGCACCTCGTTTAAACTTTCTTGGATCGCTTCAAAGACGCGTGGGCTCGGCCCGTACGGGTTTTCATTGCTGCCCAGACGCAGCATCTCCTGCTTGGATTGCTCTTCCGTCAATTCATGAAACTTCGTGCCCGTTTTATATACCGGCAGGTTGACGACTTCGTCGCGAAAGAGAAGCTTCGGATCAATTACGTCGCGGGTCATCTCATTTCTCCTCCTGAGAATCGAGGGAACGCTCGATCAATTCACTTAAGGTAAAGGCTGGGGATATCGCCTCTTCAGAAACCACCAGCTCAATGAGGCTGGGGCCCGGTTTAGCCATCGCCTCTTCGAACGCTTTTTCGAACTCAGCCGTTTTGGTGACACGGAAAGCATTCACGCCAAAGGCTTCGGCATAGGCGATAAAGTCAGGGTTTTCGAGATCGGTGCCAATGTTGCGGGTTGGGAAAGCACGCTCCTGATGCATTCTGATCGAGCCATAAATACCGTTATTGATAACAATGATAATTGGCTGGGCGCCATACTTCTTAGCCGTCGCCATATCTTGCGCGTTCATCAAAAAGCAACCATCTCCGGCAAACGCCACCGCCAATCGATCCGGATATTGCAGCGAGGCGGCAATCGCCGCCGGTACGCCATAGCCCATCACCGCACCCAAAGGAGCCAGCTGAGTGCCAAACTGGCGATGTTTTAGGAATCGCAAAACCCAATGGGTATAGTTACCAGCGCCGCACGATATAACCGTATCCTTCGGCAGTCGTTGATCCAGCCACGTCAGTATTTCACCAATATGGACATCACCAGGACAGGTCGATGGTATAGTGAAATCTTCAAATTTTTGGCGCAAACCGGCTACATCCACCGAATGCTTTGCCTTAGATTTAAATGTTTTGTCTGCAAGCTGCGCAGCGAATTCTGTCATGCCGGAATGAAT
>CAJWIB010000305.1 GCA_913041095.1 uncultured Rhodospirillaceae bacterium
GGTTCAAGAAATGAAGGATGGAATCCCTTTAAAGCAAATTGCAAATAACCTAGGTGTTACGCCTGCTTATATTCGAACGCGATCAAAATTGTTTTTCCTCTCTCCCCAAATACAAACTGCTATTGTCAAAGGGACGCTATCACCGGAGTTCACTACGAACCAAATTTTGAGCATGAAAATACCTCGAGATTGGCAGCTTCAAAATACCCTGTTCGGGGTATAAATCTTCCCTGTTAGCTAAATTTAATTCCCTGATATAGATTTTCAATTCCCTGTTAAAAAAATAACAGGGAATTGCCCGATAACCCGTTGATATATCTCCTGAAAACAGGCTGAAAATCGCCTTTTATTGCCGATTATGATCCAAAAACGACAATTTTCCCTGTAAATTCCCTGTTAATCAGGGAAACAGGCCAAAGGGAACTGCCTAAAAACCCGAACTGAGACTAATGAGAATAAGCCGGCCATTATCAAATGATGATGCGTCTCAGGTTCAATTGCGAAACGCTAAGTGCCCGGAAAATAAAACGAAATACAGGGAATAAAACTGAGCAAACCCAAGCCAAGGGTTGCTGGCGGAGGGAGAGGGATTCGAACCCTCGATACGCTATTAACGCATACACGCTTTCCAAGCGTGCGCCTTCAGCCACTCGGCCACCCCTCCAATATGTGAAGAGCGCGCAACCTACTAAACCAACTCTCTCATCGCAATAGGTTTTGCTGCATAATTTTGTCCCATAATTTTACATCTGTCAGGAAGGCTTTGAGCCTATTAAAATGAATTTATGAAAGCTGGAAAATTATCGGCTGGGTATTGCTGGCTTGCGCGTTTGCTTTTGCCATAGCTGAAACGGCGGCCCAGGGCCTTGCCAAGTAATGTGGCATCATGAGCGCTTATACGGTGCTTCACACCCTCATCCTTGGCGAGTTTATTCAGACCAAAATCATAATCCATAAAAATTTGCGTCCGGTGCTGTGGGACCCGGTCATTCGCGCCATCTTATGGCTGCCAGACTGACTAACCTTCGGTGTGCCAGGCATTATTCTCGCCTGGAAGTATTGTCTGCGCCGGAATCTGAGCGATGAGCTGGACGATGATTTTCCAATCTCGACCTATGACGATATTGTCGCCACGGTCGAAGAGTTTGATGAACATATGGCGCTGGAGGATGATAACGCACCCTCCAAATATGAACGTCTTATTGATTTTAATCCGGGGGCTGAACCTGATGAGGATGGTGGATTAGGAAATGAGTTGGCAATTTTCAACTCGACCCCAAAAATTTGGCCGACGCCAAAAAATCCGAATATTAATCGTCACCTATTTTGAGCGCCGCCAGAAAAGCCGATTGCGGGATTTCGACCTGGCCGAATTGACGCATGCGCTTTTTGCCTTTTTTCTGCTTTTCGAGCAGTTTGCGTTTCCGGGTAATATCGCCGCCATAGCATTTGGCGGTGACGTCTTTACGCATGGCGGAAATAGTTGACCGGGCAATGATCTTGCCGCCAATGGCCGCTTGGACCGCAATTTTAAACAATTGACGAGGGATCAAGTCTTTGAGGCGCTCGCAAATAGCGCGGCCTCTAAATTCCGACTGGCTCTTATGGGCCATGAAAGAAAGCGCATCAACCAACTCGCCATTGACCAGGATCGAAACTTTGACCAGATCAGATTCTTTGTAGCCATCCATTTGATAGTCAAAGCTGGCATAACCGCGCGAGGTTGATTTGAGCCGGTCATAAAAATCAAAAATAATTTCATTGAGCGGCAGGCGGTAGATCGCCATTGCCCGGTTGTCGGCATAGGTCAGCTCAACCTGCTCGCCACGCCGTTCGGCACACAGCGACAAGACACCGCCGAGGTGCTCATCCGGCACCATAATGGTCGCCTTGATCCAAGGCTCTTCGATGAAGTCGACCTGGGTCACTTCCGGCATATCAGCGGGATTGTGCAACTCGATTTCTGTGCCTTCAGTCATGTGAAGGCGGTAAACTACGCTCGGCGCTGTCGTAATAAGGTCGAGATCAAACTCACGCTCTAGACGTTCCTGGACAATCTCCAGATGGAGTAGGCCTAAAAAGCCGCAACGGAAGCCGAAACCGAGTGCCACTGAGGTTTCCGGCTCATAGACAAAACTTGCATCATTGAGCCGCAGTTTTGCCAGGCTTTCCCGGAGCTCTTCGAACTCGGCCGCATCCGTTGGAAACAGGCTGGAGAAAACCACCGGCACAGAGGGCTTAAAACCCGAGAGCGGCTCGGCGGTCGGATTTTTTTCGTCAGTAATCGTGTCGCCGACATTAGTCTCGGCGACGGTTTTGATCGACGCCGTGAAATAGCCGACATCACCCGGGCCAAGCTCATCGACTTTGGTGGTTTTAGGTTTGAACACACCGACCTGATCGATTTGATGTTTTTCTCCGGACGACATCATTTTAACCTTCATACCACGGGCCAACTTACCGTCCTGCACGCGGACCAAGATGATCACGCCCAAATAGGGGTCGTACCAGGAATCGACCAGTAGCGCTTTTAGGGGTGCTGCTGCTTCACCAACTGGCGCCGGCAGGCGCTCAACGATGGCTTCCAGCACGTCTTCGATACCGATGCCGGTTTTGGCTGAGATTTCAATCGCGTCCGACGCATCCAGCCCAATGACATTTTCGATCTGGGTTTTGATCCGTTCCGGTTCTGAAGCCTGGAGGTCGATTTTATTTAAGATCGGCACGATCTCATGATCGGCGTCCAAGGCCAAATAGACATTGGCAAGGGTCTGGGCTTCGACGCCTTGGGTCGTATCAACGATCAGCAACGAGCCTTCACAAGCTGCTAGAGACCGACTGACCTCGTAGGAAAAATCAACATGGCCAGGGGTGTCAATCAAATTCAGATCATAGGTTTTTCCATTCTTAGTTTTATAGGTGAGCCGGACTGTCTGGGCTTTGATGGTGATGCCACGCTCGCGCTCGATATCCATCGAATCAAGCACTTGCTCCTGCATTTCACGGTCGCTCAGCCCGCCGCAAAACTCGATCATACGGTCGGCAAGGGTCGATTTACCGTGATCGATATGGGCGATGATCGCGAAATTGCGTTTGTCGCTAAGGTCAGTCATTTCAATCTTAGAATTTGATGTTTTAAGGCGCCGTATCTAGCACCCTCTGAGGGTTTAATCAAACAGGCCTGAGACCCTTGAGATCGCCGCAATTCCGATCACGGTTTCATGCAGGATTAAGAGCACGAGATAGATTATGATACCTAAGATCACCGGTAGACAGCCTATTTTCTTGGCGCTGAAATGGGTGCGTTTAGCGAGGATGGCGGCAAAGGGAATGTGCGAGCCTTTGGCGGCATAGGCTTGCCAAATATTGCCTTCGAGACAAGCTTTGCGCCGGTTAACTTGAACCGTGCCGGCAAGTGCTTGAACGGTGAGACCGCCAAAGAAAATCAGGGCGTATAACTCGCCATTGTCCAGCTCATGCGTTGTACTACAGAGCGTGATGCCCCACATCATCGGTTGACGGGTGACCCGGTAGATGCCTTGCGGCCCATCCGTTCTTTCGTCTGAATTGA
>CAJWIB010000306.1 GCA_913041095.1 uncultured Rhodospirillaceae bacterium
ATATTCGGGACGTTACTCAAGATAGCCTGGGTGACACAGTGGCGATGGTGTTACAGGAGCCGTTCCTGTTTACCGGTACCGTGTTTGAAAACATTCGCTATCACAAATTAGACGCCACTCAACAAGAAGTGGAAACAGCGGCGAAAGCCGTTGGCGCCCATGACTTTATTAAGAAACTGCCGGACGGTTATAACACCATCCTTGGTCAACGCGGTGGCAGCTTGTCGATTGGTCAACGGCAACTTATCAGCTTTGCCCGGGCCATCGTGGCAGACGCAAAAATATTAGTGCTGGATGAAGCAACCGCCAATATTGACAGCTTTACTGAACGGCAAATTCAAGAAGCCTTAGCCGTGATGCTGGAAGGGCGGACCGGTATTGTTATTGCTCATCGCCTGGCGACTGTGAAGGGTGCGGATCGTATTATGGTTTTGCAGGACGGCAAAATTATCGAAACCGGTAGTCATGATGAATTGATGGCGATGGATAGCATGTATCATCGGCTTTATACGCTGAATTACGCCTCGTTTGATGACCTACCGGACGAGCTGATCAAGGAAGCGCTCGATTTTAAGAGCTAATCTGTATATTATTTCTCGAACTGGGTAGCGATATCTTGCGCTATGGTTTGTAAGTCTTCGGGATAGTCATCGACTATTTCTTTAATTGAGGTGGCTTTTCTGGTCCAGGCCAGCGTAATGCAGAGCCCAGCACGCCCTTTGTCGCCAGAATTGGTACAGCAACTGCATCCAGGCTGTCATCAAAGCTTGATTTCAGTGGATTTTGACCGCCGCCAAAAGATGGCTTGCGGGTGGCATAGCCAGCTTGGCGAATTTCATCGAAGATTTTATTAAATCTCGCGTCGTTTTTGACACTGCAGTTGGCGATACTGGTATATTTTTTTAGCCGCCCAATTATCTCCAATTTTTCATCATCACCGCAGAAAGCGGAAAATCAATCAAATGGCCGATACGACAAAGGGGCTATCCAATCCAGTAATTTGACGAATCGACTGATTGAAGCTGAGCAAGCAGTAAAAAAAGCTGCGGCTGAATAATCAAACCCGGTTTTGAATTTGCGGGCTATCAGCGGCATATCGCTGGGCCCGGAAAACCCAATTAACCTCGCCTTGGATAACATTTTTGGTCCAGATGTCGGAAACATATTCCCAAACCACATCGCCTTCGGGCGTGACTTCAAAAATGCAGCCTTTGCCGCCTTCGCAGATCAAGGTATTGCCGCTGTCGAGACGCTGCATGCCGCTGATGTGCGGGCTATAGAAGCTAAGAGCAGGTTTGCCGCGATATTCCCAAGCGATGTCTTTAGAGTCGGGATCAAACTCGACGATGCGGGAAAAGAATAAATCTTCGCCATGAAAGCCGTTGGAAAATACGAGAATTTTTCCGTTGTCCAGCATATGGCAATCATGCTGGTGGCCGAGATCAATATCGTGGTATTCCCATTTTACCTTACCGGTTTGCCGGTCGATGATGATCAACAGATTAAGCACCCGGTAGCTCACCATGATATCGCCATTAGCCAACGGTGCGCAGGTATTGGCATGGGCCCATTCATGACGTTTACAGAGCGGGCAAATCTCATATTTGTCCATATCCAATTCTGTTGAATGCCACTCCCAGACCACATTGCCACCAGCATCAACTTCCCGCACGACATCTTCATAAGGACCACTTGCATCAAAAGCATCATCAGTACCCGCTAATCCGCCTTTAATTCTTTTGGCGTCGTCGTCGCTCATCTTGTTCCAGGCGATATAGACCGTATTGCCGTTGGTCAGGCGTCTGGCATCATGGTGCTGGTTTTCGTCATGGTGCTCCCAGATAATATTTCCACCCCAATCATATTCCCGCATCCAACCCCCCTTACCAGCCGGGATGGTCGGCCCGTCCTCCGTGCTTTCGGTGATGAATAGATTCCCGTTGGGCAATAGCGCACTCAGATTTATACCGCCTTTTTTCAGCTGCCACTGATGGACGATTTTACCTTCAATATTCAGCAAGTTGGCTTGATCATGATTAATTGGGGCAAATAGAGTAAAGCCAGGGGTCGCTCGATCCACATCGCGATGGGTCAAGCCAAAATTATTAAACAGCATTGGGGTCTTCTCCTAATATTATTTTATTACCTTCTATAAGAGCTAAATATTGAGGTAAGTTAAAGCCCAAAAGTAAGGTGATTTCGTTCTGTGGAATTACCAGTTACACTTAGGACTCCTGCAACATCATGGAATAGAGATGATATTATGAAAGCGCGCGTTAAATGGGTTCAGGATAGAACTTTCCTAGGCGAATCAGGCAGCGGCCATTCGATGGTTATGGATGGTGATCCGGCAGGGGGTGGCCGCGATCTCGGTATTCGGCCGATGGAGGCCTTGTTGCTGGGAATGGGCGGCTGTACGGCCTACGACGTTGTCGAAATACTGGAGAAATCCCGCGAGGATGTCGCTGATTGTGCGGTCGAGCTTGAGGCGGAACGGGCCGAAGATATCCCCAAAGTTTTTATCAAAATAGCCGTGCGCTATATCATCACAGGACGGAATCTTGACCCTAAGAAAGTCGAGCGGGCGGTTAATCTATCGGCAGAGACCTATTGTTCAGCGACCATCATGCTTGGCAAGACGGCCGAGGTCAGTCATGAAATTGAAATTATAGATACGGCGAAGAGTTAAAAGCGCAAAATTAAAGGGACGCCATATCTAGCGTCCCTTTAATTAAAATCAGATATTAAACTACATGTATGAAAATACGTGGTCGAGCCTAATACTAGATTGCGATGCCGGTTTGGCGCCAGGTAGACGTGCCTTTGCAGTCTGGGCACACGCGCTCGCCAATATGGCTGGACTGAAATTCGTCCGTACACATTAGGCACTTACGGCGTTTAGCAATCAATTTATCCGATTGCGGTTTCTTGTTCATTTCCGAACGAGAGGCCATGGATCTCTCTCCATCTTTATTATTAACCAATAAACGGAAATTCCGTTCCTCCCCGGAAGGACCGTTCGGTCGGGCAATTGGCAACATCACTGTGCCTTAAATATTATCTATTTTATTGCCGCGCCTGGTCGTGCCGGGATATATAAATGATGTTATAGGCGATTTTCGATTCAAATTACCCTTGCAAATTTTGCATAGCTACCATGAAAATTGAACACCTCTCCGTTAATGCTTTAGAAGCCATTGATTCTTAGGGATTTTTCTGAGAATTGTTTTCCAACTTCAAAATAAAAAAATAAGGGAAAATACGAATTGCGTGTCATTTCCTATAATAAAGATGGTAATTCGGGTGTTGGGGTGGTTGTTGGTGAAAATGGTGTCATACCTTTAAATGAGGCTTTACCGGATTTTTCAGACGGTTTAAAAGAGATTTTAGCAGTTGATCCAAAGCTTGAAAAAGTCCGCTCGGTGACCGATGGCAAGGAGCCAAGCTTTACCATTAATAATGTTATTCTCGATCCGGTCATTACAGACCGACGGCAACTCGAGCGATATCGCGGACGGTGGAAAAATAAAAGTCGGTGATATATTTATCGGCGCGGCGCCATTCGCCTT
>CAJWIB010000307.1 GCA_913041095.1 uncultured Rhodospirillaceae bacterium
TTTCGACTTGTTGGCCGATGTTTTAATTGTCGGTGGCGGTATGGCAGGGTGCAGCTTTAATATGTAGAATAAAAAAGGTATAACTTTTATGCGATTAGCTCTGTTTGAGCCGGATATACCCCAAAATACCGGGACAATCCTGCGTTTAGCTGCCTGTTTTAGCATCGGTGTCGACATCATCGAACCTTGCGGTTTTATCTTCAGTGACCGGCGTTTAAAGCGCGCCGGCATGGATTATCTTGATCAAGTCGAGCTTTCGCGTCACGATTCCTGGGCTCATTTTATTGCCAATGATAATCAAAATAGGCGAATCATTCTGCTCACCACCAAAGCCGAAACTTGTTATACAGAATTCGAATTTCAGCCCGCCGATATCTTGTTGCTGGGCCGGGAAAGTGCCGGCGTACACGATGACGTTCATGATGCTGTCGATGCTCGCTTGAGGGTGCCGATGTCACCGGATATGCGCAGTCTCAATATTGCAGTTTCAGCAGCGATGGTCTTAGGCGAAGCATTACGCCAGACCGATGGCTTTCCGGGTTAGGCCAGCAATGTTTAGCTTTGCCTCGCCATGCCCGAGATCGGTAATCTCCAGCGTCAGTCAATGATATTCACCTTAGAATTTAGGGTCACGCCTAGGCGTTAAGTCAAATGAACAAAAAAAATCTCGATGCGTTAAATTCTCTCTCCGGCTTATTTGGCCAAGCTGATAGTTCGCCCGGCAACACCAAAACGCCGGGTAATTATGATTCCGTCGAATTGGCCGAAGGTCAAACCCTATGCGGTGAATTGGACATTCGCATCGACCGGGACGGTCTATGGTTTTACCACGGCACCCCTATAGGCCGCAAAGAACTCGTCAAATTATTTGCCTCTGTCCTGGAACAGGACGAAAATGGCAGATATTGGCTGAATACTCCGGCGGAAAAGGGTGAAATTACAGTGGAAGACGTGCCTTTTCAGGCCGTTGAGATGATGGTTGAAGGCAAAAAAGAAGCGCAAAAACTGACATTTCGCACGAATGTTGATGACATCGTGACAGCAGATGAGGCCCACCCGATCCGGATCGAGAACGATCCTGTTAGCGGCGAACCCTCGCCCTACATCATGGTGCGCGACAGTTTGGAGGCGCGTCTAACCCGGTCTGTGTTTTACCAATTGGTCGATCTGGGTGTTGAAATGGGGGTGGAAAAAGCGCATGGAGACGATAAATATAATGAAACAGTGTATGGCGTATGGAGTAGCGGACAATTTTTTCAGATCGGCTCAATAACGGAACAAGACTAACTTTAACGGAAGTCGTAGCGCGTTTGGAGGCGACCGCTGGCGATATTGGCCGCCGCTCAAACGAAGCTGCCGAACCTGAAGATCTTGTACAAGAGGAACGTAACGAGTGGGTTGCCGGCGGCAAACCACTGATCCCGGCCGCTGTTTTAGTGCCGTTGGTAGTGCACGAAGACGGCCTCAACGTGATGCTGACAAAGCGTACCGATCATCTCAACAATCATGGTGGCCAGATCAGCTTCCCGGGTGGCCGGGTTGATGATAGCGACCGCGACGCTCTCCATACGGCGTTACGGGAAACCGAAGAAGAAGTCGGCTTGCACTCAAAAGATATCGAGATCATCGGTGAGCTGGACGAATATATTGTCGGCACAGGCTATCTGGTTAACCCAATCATCGGCGTGATTGAGCCGCCCTTCGAGCTGACGCTCCATGAGGGAGAAGTTGCCGAGGTCTTCGAAGTGCCACTCGAATTTCTAATTACACCGGAAAACATGAAGCGCCATGCCCGCGAGTTCGAAGGTATCAAGCGGCATTATTTTGCCATTACTTGGGGGGAATATTTTATCTGGGGCGCTACCGCCGGGATGCTGCGCAATTTGTCACAACGGCTGCTGGTGGAGTAAGGCACGGATCATGCGGATATTTCTCCATATTTTCCTGCCGCTGATCGCGCCCTTGGTGCTCTATACAGTCTGGGCCAAAATCGACGCTAATCGTAAAGGCCAAGGGCTGCCGAATTGGGAGGAAGGCCATTGGTTCTGGGTGCTGGTTGTTGGCTTTGTGCTAACCGCTATGTCACTGATTTATCTAACGACTTTGGGTGACGATATCGACGGTCAATATCAATCACCCCTGATCGAAGATGGCAAGGTGGTACCGGGTCACTTTAAATCTAAATAAAACAATAGAGGCCAGCGGCCATTGAATGAGACATGATTGAAGACCTGCTGGAATATATCGAAGGCCCGGCGCGCTGGACGGTTACAGCGCTGGCTTTGATGGTTTTTCTGTTTCTGGTCGCCCGCCGGAAATTATTTGAAGGGCCTGCCAAACTGGTTGACATCATTGTAAAATGGAGGAAAAAGCCCAGCGGCCAAATACCAGTTGAGCCGTGGATGGAGACCCCGGAGATTAAGGCCGTACTCGCGGCGATCACCAAAAACGGCAAGGAAGCGCGCTTTATCGGCGGCTGTGTACGTGATGCTTTGCTCAAAAAACCGGTGACAGATATCGATATCGCCACCCCGGAAACTCCCGATCAGATAACTTCGCTCTTGGAAAATGCCGGCATCAAGGCCGTGCCTGTCGGCATTGAGTACGGCACGGTGATGGCGGTGATCAATCGCCAAAGCTTTGAAATTACGACACTCCGCAAAGATATCAAGACCGATGGCCGCCACGCCGAAGTAGAGTTTACGGAAGACTGGAGGCAGGACGCGGCCCGGCGTGATTTCACCTTTAATACCATAAGCGCAACCCCGGACGGCATGATCTATGATTACTTTAACGGCATTCAGGATTTGGCCGACCAGGCAATCCGCTTCGTCGGCCGCGCCCCGGAACGAATAGATGAGGACCGGCTTAGAATTCTCCGCTATTTCCGCTTTATTGCCACTTTAGGTATGCGGGGCGAAAGCAAGATGGAGTTTCAGGCTTGCATAGATAGGGCACCAGCACTGAAAGAGCTTTCCGCCGAACGGATCAAGTCCGAACTATTTAAAATACTTGACTCCACCATGCAGTTGGATGTTGTCGCATTGATGTACAACCACGGTGTGCTCAAGGTTATTCTGCCTTATGTGACCAGCCCGGAACGCTTGCGCCAGCTTGCCTGGCTTGAGACCAGCGCAATAAAATTTGAGTGTGTGCGGCCTGATCCGCTGCGCCGCTTGGCGGCCCTGGTGGCAACGGATGAGCAAGGCACGGTGGAAATTACCGAAGCCCTTAAACTATCAAACGCCGAGCACCAGCGCCTGACCTCGATGATAGCGCCTCAGTGGGAGGCGGATTGGCAGATCAGCAACAACGACCTGCGCGCAACCCTTTATCGGGTGGGCGCTGCGACAGTGATTGATCTGGTGCTGCTCGAATGGGCCGGGATGCTGGTCGCCTCCTCGACCGGGCTCGGTGAGGTGCAAGACGGCTGGGTGCGAATTATTGATACTGCCGATCAGGCTTTGTCAGGTGGCTATATCACCTTCCCGCTCAAAGGCCAGGACGTGCTCGATCTCGGCGTC
>CAJWIB010000308.1 GCA_913041095.1 uncultured Rhodospirillaceae bacterium
GCAAGTCGCTATCGCCTGGATATTAGCACAGGACGAAATGATTGTGCCGATCCCGGGCACCAAGCATCGCAAATACCTGGATGAAAATGTGCGGGCCATCGACATCGCTCTGGTTGAAGATCAAATCAAGCAATTGAGTGATGCTTTCCCGGCTGGTGAAACTGCCGGTGATCGCTATCCCGCTGGTCAAATGAAACGGCTGGGTCTCTGACATGGCAGGGCGCGTTGAGGGAAAAGTTGCGCTGATAACGGGGGCTGGCTCAGGATTAGGCCGTGCCTCGGCCATTCATTTGGCGGAAGAAGGCGCTTCCATTATAGCCTCTGATCTCAACGAAATAACCGCCGTTGAAACTGCCGCTACCATTAATGCCAAATGGCAAGGTGCGGCGATTTCAGCCAAACATGATGCGACTAATGAAAATGATTGGAAAGCCGTTCTCGAATTGGCGCAAGTACAATTTGGCGGGCTGCATGTGTTGCTCAATAACGCCGGTATCAGTATCGGTGGTGATATCGAATCCACCGAATTTGCCGAGTGGAAAAAACTGCAGGAGATTGATGTCGACAGTGTTTTTTGGGGCTGCAAGCTCGCGCTGCCCTATATGCGGGATAGTGGTGGCGGCTCAATCATCAATATTTCTTCGACAGTTGGGATATTGGGAAATCCATCAACGCTCGGTTATGGTACGGCGAAAGCTGCAGTTCGCTCAATGACCAAATCCATCGCGCTTCATTGTGCCCGTCATAAATACAATATCCGCTGCAATTCGGTTCATCCGACTTTTATCAAGACGCCGCTTTTGGATCGCTTTAGCGAAGCCGTTGGCAGTGAGAAAGAAGCTTATCAAACTCTGGCCGATCTCATTCCTTTGGGGGAGATTCTTGAAACTGAAGACGTCACCCATGGCATCATCTATTTGGCCTCCGAAGAATCCCGCATGATGACTGGTGCTGAGTTCGTTATCGACGGCGGACTTACCTCAGGGTATATGCCACCCATATAAGGTTCGTACTCCCAAGGCTCCTGTTTACAACAACAAACGTTTCAAACCGAGTAAATATAATTTTGACATGTTCATCGGCCCGGACATCCGGAAACTTTTAACCTTTGGGACAGTGTCAATGGCGAGATTTGTCAGGACGCTAGCGTGGCGGATTTGATCTGCGGTATTCCAACCCTGATCGAGACAATCTCGGTCGGTATAACGCTGAAACTGAGTGATATTATTGCGATCGATATGCCGGTTGGAGTCGGTATCGGCTTCGAGCCGTCAATGTTTCTCAAAAAAGGTGATGTCGTTTAAGTGACCATTGAGTTGATTGGTACCGTCCGCAATCTCGGCGGTGTTATAATAGCTATTTATTAAAGGTGCTTGGCACCTTTTTTATTACAGCCAGACCTGCATGACAAAATCAAACGGCCCTTCAACGTTGGCGATGTCAACACGTTGCAGTTGGATGTGATAGCCATCTTCAGTTTGCTTTAACGTGTGGGTATATTTACCACCGAAATAGCGCTGGTTATCCAGTCTGTACTCCACCATATGAAAGCGTGAGGTGCAGACGACATCGCCGCTGGCGTCGTCTTCGCTTTGGATGATTACGTTCGAGACCGTATGGCTGGTGCGGTGGCCAGCCATTTGTGAATGTGCGTAGGGGTGTTCCACCCGGCGGATACGCATATCCATCAGATATATATCTTCATAGAAAATGTTGGACATCCGTTCTCCGGTAACTTGCTCCGGGTCAGCCGGCATCCAGTATTTTCCATCCTCAGTGAATAATCCGAGCCACTCATCCCAACGGCGGTCATCCAGAATTTCCGCTTGGCTGTAGAGGAATTGTTCGACAGCGCGTTGTGTATCGGCAGAGATTCTTAGTGTGTTATCTTTTGCCATCTTACGCACCTCCCATCATATATTCTTTCCAGGCGGCGAACATGTTTCGCATCGGCTGCTCACTCATCCCAGTCACTGAAGTCGTGACGCCATCTTCAACCGGGTCCTGCCCAAGATTTCGGTGCAGGCTGACCCAATCGCCGCCGCCATCAAGCTCGAGGCCATCTTGGCAGGCGCGGAAGTTATTGAGGTCATCCGCGTTGACCATCGTCGATGGTGCATTGACATGGTAGTAATAGGCAAGGGAGCGATCATAGATTCCGTCCGGTGCACCTTTCAATTTAAAATGCCATATTTCGGTCAGAGTTTTATTGGCGGCCAAAGGCCGGACCGCGCGAAGTTGTTGCAGTGGCGGCTGCACTGACAGACACGGATAGACCAGCACATGGTGAACATTGGTCGAGAGGATTTCATCCATGCGCTCTTCTCCGTGCACGGCAGTAAGCGCTTCTTCATGAGCGATAGTCACGGGATCACGCGGGCGCAAGCCCATATAACCAGCTAACACATTATGACCATAGGGATGACCGATGGTGCTGAGGCTGTCCCATTTTTCGAACGGCAAGGTGAAGTCAGCCAGGAATTGATAGCCCATGGGTGCGTCTTCACCGGTTTTCTCTTTATAGACTTTCTGCATTTCGGCAGCAGCATCGCCAGTTGAGTGATGGGTGATGGAAGGGTGTACGGCATCTAATTGGTTTTCGAGGAAAATTTTCCAGTTGGAATGCTGGATGATACGGAAACAATTGGCGACGATTTGAGCCTCGCCTTCCGGTGCCCGGTTGCAAATGTCATCAAAAGCCACTTTGCCTCCGCCAAGCCAGGC
Source organism: uncultured Rhodospirillaceae bacterium (assembly GCA_913041095.1). GTDB lineage: Bacteria > Pseudomonadota > Alphaproteobacteria > Rhodospirillales > UBA2165 > TMED23. Next base: position 2,725 of record CAJWIB010000308.1, read on the forward strand.
TTCCAGATCGGGACCTTCTTCACTGAGGCTGGCGAATATAAAGCCACGGTAATTGGCCTGGCGTTCGGCGGGCCGCATTTGCAGTTGCGGGTCTTTCAAATCAATGATGCCGTCATAGCCTTCCTTCATCGGCAGATTGCGAAGGCTGCCATCCATGGCGAACTGCCAGGCATGATAGGGGCAACGGAAAGATTTTTTATTGCCGGAATTACCATGAAGGTTGTTGCAAATTAGCGCCCCCCGATGGGGGCAGCGATTGTAAAGCACATGCACCTGGCCATCTTCCGCCCGGCAGATGATCATGCGCTCTTTGCCAACCCAGGTTGTCCAGTAGTCACCCGGTTCAGGTACCTGGCTTTCATGGCCGATATAAATCCAGGATTTGTGGAAAATGTTTTTCAGTTCTTGCTCGAAGATTTCATCGTCGGCGTAGCATGCTTTGTGGACGCGGTCCAACTCGACGAGCGAGCCAATATCGATGTTTTGATCTTTTGGCATAACCATTGCTCCCTTTAATTTATTAATTCTAATTATTGATAGTTTTTCAAATTGGCGCAAGATTCTTAACAAAGAAAGTTTGCGGGAATTTACCTGTAGGTCTTTAATAGAGGCTGCGAAACAGTCATCTACGCCTAGGACCATCAAATGGAGTTACGGCAACTAAAATATTTTATCAGTGTTGCTAATCACGG
>CAJWIB010000309.1 GCA_913041095.1 uncultured Rhodospirillaceae bacterium
AAAAGGCGTATCCATACTGGGTGAGGCAGCTAGCCTACTCTCACCCCCCAGCGGTTGCAGCTATCATCCCCGATGTCCAAAAATGTCTGATTCCTGCGTATTTACGGTGCCTAGGCTGGAATCTAGTTGTAAAAACGGCGATTCTCATCTGGTAGCTTGTCCGGTCACAGCCACGCCGTCTATCTGACTATTACGGTATACCCTAGTGTTCAGCAAGCGACATTACACCTTGTTTTAAAAATAAAATTTGCACTTCCTGGAAAAAATACCATATATTTTTTTAACTATTTACTCAGGCCGTTCGTTTAAGTTTAGGTGCTGATAAATTTGCCGATTTAGGGGATTACGTTCTCGATCATGCGCGGCAAAATCCTGATGATGTAGAACTTGGTGAAAGAGCTTTAAAATACAATCAACTTTTATGATCGATCATCCAAACCGATGTGACAGAAAAGGACAATGCACTTCCACAAGTGCTTAATGCTAATCTCATGAGCCTCAGTATTTCTGTCGATAAGCAAACTTCTGCACGTCTAACCGACCCGAATGAAGAACTGTATGACAGCCTCATTAATTTGAATATTTCTGAAGGCTTGATGGAAGGAGCCTAAGACACTCCTAAATAAACTGGCAGTCAGCCAAATGCCATGAGATGACTTAGCTGCCGGAGCGTTCTAAAATAACCTGTCTAAACGGCGGGTTTTTTGTTTTTGGTAGAGGTGGAATTATAGCGTGTCACGTTATTTAGCCGATCGGTTGCTGCAATCCTTCATCGTGCTCGTTGTGATGTCTTTCGTGATTTTCTGGCTAATGGGATTAATGCCCGGAGACCCCATTGATCTGATGATCAGCGCCGACCCAAAACTCACCCCGGATGACGCCATAAGATTACGCAAACTCCATGGCTTAGACCGGCCGATTAGCGAACGTTATGTGAATTGGCTAGGTAGTGCCATCAATGGTGATCTCGGTTTTTCCCGTCTTCATGCGAAACCTGTTCTAACCATTTTGTGGCCAGCGCTCGGCAATACTGTTTTGCTGCTGGGAATCAGCTTTATTGTATCAGTATTGTTCGCCTTGCCAGCTGGCATTTATGCCGCGATCAAACAATATTCCGCACCGGACTATTTGATCAATCTCGCCGCCTTTGCCGGTATTTCGATTCCTTCGTTTTGGCTGGCGTTATTATTGATTACACTGTTTTCTGTCATTCTCGGCATCCTACCCGCCAGTGGGACCGAAAACATCGGTGGCCTAACCGGTTTTTGGGACACGGCCAAATTCCTGGTTTTACCAATAGCCACGCTAACCATCGCCAGTATTGGCAGCCACACCCGCTTTGTCCGGGCTGCCGTGGTCGAAACCATGCGCCAGGACTATATCCGGACAGCGCGTGCCAAGGGTGCCAGCGAGGTTCGGGTGATCCTGCATCACGTGCTCCGCAACGCCCTGATACCAGTCGTCACGATCATTGCCTTGGACTTCGGCTATTTGTTTTCCGGCGCGCTTATTGTTGAGACCATATTTGCCTATCCCGGGATGGGTAAGCTGATTTTCGACGCCATCATGGGCAACGATTTTAACTTGGCAATGATCGCCTTTTTGTTCGCCACCATATTGACCCTGCTTGGTAATCTCCTTGCCGATATCGCCTATGGCTGGCTCGATCCCAGGATTTCCTATGGGGAGAGTAATGAGAGTTCAGGTGCATGAGCGAGCTTGTTATAGAACAGCAAGGGCAATCAACCTGGGCATTGGCGTGGCAGCGCTTTTTAAAACATAAATTGGCCGTCATTAGCGGCTGCTATCTTATATTTGTGTGTCTCCTTTCGGCATCCGCACCGCTGTTTGAATTGCTGTGGGATATTGATGCCAATCAGGCTAATCTTTTTAACCGCTTTGCCCTGCCCAGTGCTGCTGCCTGGCTAGGCCTGGATGAATTAGGCCGCGATGTGTTTACGCGGCTGCTCTATGGCGGCCAGGTTTCTCTTTTGGTGGGCCTAGTGACCGCACTGGTGGCGGCACTTTTCGGTACGGTAGTTGGCCTGATTGCCGGCTATCGCGGTGGCTGGGTCGATGCCATACTGATGCGCCTGACCGATAGCGTAATTTCACTGCCGTTGCTGCCTCTGCTCATCGTCCTGGCCGCGATTGATCTCAATAAAAGCGGCCTGCCCGAAGCCATCATTCAATCAGAGAACATCAGCCTCTACCGGATTATTTTTATCGTCGCGGTGGTTGGCTGGACCACCGTCGCCCGGCTGGTGCGGGGTGCGGCGCTCAGTCTGCGCGAGCGGGATTTTGTGCTTGCTGCCAAAGTGCAAGGTGCCAGTGCGTTCAGGATTATGAGCGTTCACATTCTGCCCAATCTGATCTCGCCGATCATCGTCGCGACAACACTATCCATCGGCAATATCATTTTACTGGAATCGGTTTTAAGTTTTCTCGGTCTCGGTATTCAGCCGCCGGTTGCCAGTTGGGGTAATCTCCTGACCAATGCCCAGGATTTGATTTTCAGCGCCCCATGGCTGGCTTTTTATCCCGGAATCTCCATTTTTATCACGGTCATCGCTTTTAACTTCCTCGGCGACGGTCTGCAGGACGCACTTGATCCAAAAGCAGAAAAGTAATTTCCTATTTCGGTGACAGTTTACTTTTAAAGCTTAGCACGTCAAAAAAGTAAACTGTTACCGAAATACATTGTTGGCTCGGATGATTTAATCCGATATTTGATGTAACTTATTGAGTGCACGTATAATTTTTTGGATACAGCTATGGCTGAAGCGACCAGGAGCAATATTTATCCGGTTATTCTTTCCGGTGGTACCGGCACCCGCCTGTGGCCACTTTCGCGCGCCCTTTACCCAAAGCAATTTCAGCCTTTGCATTCCGACTTAAGTCTTCTGCAAGAAACTGCATCACGCCTCAAAGGTGAGCAATTCGCGGCACCGTTGTTAATCTGCAATCAGGAACACCGCTTTATCGTCGCCGAACAATTACACAGCGTCGAGATTGTGCCGGAAGCGATTATACTCGAGCCGATGGGCCGCAACACCGCACCCGCCGCCGCTGTTGCCGCTATTATTTTGGCCGAACGGGATCCCGGGGCAGTTATGTTACTGTTACCCTCAGACCACGTCATTCAAAATTCGGCGGCTTTTCAGAAAGCCATCGATATAGCCCTGCCGGCGGCGCGCCAAGGCTCACTGGTTACTTTTGGTATCCTGCCAACCGGACCAGAAACCGGTTATGGCTATATCAAACAAGGCAGCGAGATTGCGGATCAACCAAGCTGCTTCGCGGTAGAGGCCTTCGTTGAAAAGCCCGACAGCGCTACGGCTGAAAAATTCATCGAAGAAGGTAATTATTTTTGGAATGGCGGCATTTTTCTTTTTACCGTT
>CAJWIB010000310.1 GCA_913041095.1 uncultured Rhodospirillaceae bacterium
TTTTATTCTGCCACACTTATTCTGCGGGTGCCGGTTCTTTTTCCGGTGCCGCTACGCTGGCAGTGATATTGTGCTCGGCTTTACCATCCCAAAGTTCAATCTCGACCAATGCAGTCGAATTACCCATTGAGTGGCCTTTCTTAATCTGCGATTTTTTCGGCGTCAGTAAGTTCAAGATACCACCTCGATCAACCGAATTACCGGGTTCACCGAGCGGCTCATAGATGGCGCAGGATTCATAGCTATGCACCGCGCCGCGAGGCAGGCGTTGGGTAACCAGTGCGGCGCAAACGACTGCGCCCTGATCATTATGGACCTTGACCAAATCGTGCATCTTAATGCCGCGTTCCGCCGCATCTTCTGCGTTGATCCGAATAATCCAATAAAAATAGCCGTCGACTTCGACCCGGTGGTCTTTGATGTTGTTGACGAAGGTATCCTTACCATCACCCTGAGTATGGAAGGAAAAGCGCGGGTGTGGGGTTATCATCCGCAGCGGATACTTCTCGGCTTCTGGACCGCTGTATGGATTATTATACTTCACCACCGGTGGGCGTTCCGGATCATTGGCATCAAAGCGCTTCAGACTTAAAGCTTCAAACTCAATTTTACCCGATTGGGTCTGGATGCCCTTGAGATACTCGTCTTTATAGTCGGACGGTAGCGGCATTGGTTCCGGCACATCCTTTTTGCGGTCTTCATAGTACCAGTTCCAGGATACCGGATCACGCAGCTCTTCACGCTCCGGCGGGATGACGACATAACCTTTGCGGATAAATTCTTTCCACGAAATGATCTGCGGTAGATCGGAGCCATCAAACATGCGTTTTGCCCAATCTAGCTCAGAGATACCTTCTGTGAAATACGCGCTGAGGCCTAAGCGTTCGCAAATTTCCGAGAAAATCACATAATCGGATTTAGACTCGCCCATCGGCTTAATTGCCTTGTGCTGGAAGACGACCACCCGGCTGTTGAGTTGAGTTTGACCATGGAAGGCATAGCCGCCGAGAGCCGCCCATTCACTGATGTCAGGGCGCTCGAAGTTGGTGCAGGCAGGCAGAATGATATCAGCGAACTTTGTTTCTCCTTCATTCCAGATCGCCTGGCTAACACAAAACTCAAGATTCTCCGATTGATACATTTTCACATGACGGTTGGAATCCGCCATCGTGCTGATCAGCGAGCCACCAATCTTATAGAGCATTCTAACCGGTGAGTAACCGGGCTTCGGATAGGAGATTTTGTTGAACTGGGCTTCAATGCTTTTACCATCCCAGGCATAGCCTTCGGCCTTACCCTCAATAATCGCTTCTGGCAGCCAAAGCCGGGGGATGGATTGCTCAACTGTGTTCATGCTCGGGAGTTGCGGCATCCGTTGATAAAGCTCAACCGACATTGCCGTATGATGCATATCGCCGGATATGCCACCTTCGGCGTAACCCGGGAAATAGAAATTAGTATCAACCGGTGTACCCCATTGCAGATTGCCCATATTGACACCGGGTTTGCCGAGACCTTGCATCGCCATCAGGCAGACGAGTGAGCGCGCCCATTGGATGCCGGTTTGATTGCGGCAGGCGCCGCCGTGACCGTTGCCCCAGCCACCGGCAGCGAGGTAAACTTTACGGTTGCCCCATTTACGGGCCAGCGCGCGGATTTCTTTGGCTTTCAGACCGGTTTCTGGCTCCGCCCATTCAGGAGTTTTGGCAATACCGTCTTCTTTACCCATAATATAGTCGTGCCACTTATCGAAACCGGTAGTACGGTCTTTGACGTAGTCTTTGTCGTAGAGGTCTTCCTCCATCCAGACATTGGCGATGGCCATCGCCAGTGCCGGTGATGAAGCCGGTTTCGGCGCCAGCCACTTGCCGCCGAGGAACTGCGCTGAATCATTATAATACGGATCGATGTGGACAATATCGATGTCGAGCTCTTTCAGCCATTTACGGCGAACCGTGCCTTCAAGCGAGCCATAAGCGCCGCTGGTGCCTTCCGGATTACTGGACCAAAAGACAACCATTTCGGCTTCTTTAAGCAAATCTTCGACGGTACCGTAAGTTTCGGTTTGGCCAACGCGCAGCGAGCCGCCCCAATGATGGGACGCGCCCCAATACCAGCCTTCCCAACTATCCGGATTATGTAATACGCGGGTCATGCCGACCGTATTGATGAATTTAAAATCGGCGCTCAGATAGTAGCCGACATTACCCCAGGTATGATGCGAACCGTGAGAATTGGCAATGGCGCCGGGTCCATGTTCTTTCTTAATACGTTTGATTTCACCCGCGACCATATCGAGCGCTTCATCCCAGCTAATGCGTTCATAGCCGGAGATGCCCCGGTTTTGCGGATTACGTTCGCCATTTGGATCAAAATCGACCCGCTTCATCGGATAAAGCAGCCGGTCCGGTGAATTGAGCATGCTTTTCCAATTCATGCCGTGAGGTGCCAGCGTGGTTTTGCGCGGTGGTTTAAAGGTTTTACCGCGCGCTTTGATTGTCCAAGGCTCAGGATCGTTATCATCGAAGTCAATCGGTGTTATGCGAATGAGTTTGTTGTTTTTGACATAGAGAAAAACCGGGCCGCCATTGGTCATATTGGTAAAGCGGGTGATGCTGCCACCCATATCAACACCGTATTTCCAGCCAACCGTTTGGGTCATCATCACAGTCTGGGTAAACCAGGAGGTCAGCTCATCCGGGCCTTCGAGGCTCAAGAGAAAGTCCTTCATCGCATTGATCTGTTCGAGCTGATCAATCGGCGGCATTAATAGCCGGACAGCAATTTCAGAGGTTTTGAAGGTCAATGCAATGTCGGCGTCGGCTTTGACACCACTGCCGGACGAGACTTTGCCGTCTTGAAATTTAAACCAGCGGCCAACTGAATTGTCCTTAGTTTTCATTTGGGCGGTGAAGTTTTTTTCTTTTAGGCGATCGCGAAAGGCCTGGTAGCGTAACGCTTGCATCCAAATAAGCAGCCGCAAGCCAAACAGCATAAGTGAAAACATTAAAGAGCCCATAACTATCTTCTCCGATGAACGAAGCGATGAAATCCTCCTCCTGCAGAGGCTGAGATTTCATGTCGTTATTTGATTTAAAGTGATTGTATCCGGCTAATTCCAGATGTAAATATAAATCTCATAATGTGGGATTTATGTTTATTACTGAAAATGGGTTCAGTTGACGGAAAATAATAATCTCGATAGTGTCTGCCATCTTTTTAATCCACGAATTGGGGAAAAATTATGAAAGTTAATCGTTTAAGCGACGTCGAAGCATATGAGGCCGGCGGCCATTTTGACATGAAAGGGTTTCGCCTGCAAGGCCACGACGCCAGCGATGCCAAGAACTTCTGGGTCGGGCTTTCTTATTTTCTGCCGGGTGGCGGCACCACGCATAC
>CAJWIB010000311.1 GCA_913041095.1 uncultured Rhodospirillaceae bacterium
TTTACCAATAACTTTCAACTCTGATGACAACTCCTCAATGTCGTACCCCAGTGGCAAATTCAAAAATTGGGGTAAATGTAATCCTTGAAATTTTATCTTCAGCGTAAAAGTCGGCGTTTTTGCCGGGCTGTTTATCTGTTCCTTGCCGGGCAATAAACGACGGCTGGCGACGGTGGCTGAACTTGCCGTGACTTTGGCTCTAGATCGAGATTCTGACATACTAAGATCACCGATTTCCAATTGCATCAACCCCGGCCAGCCATCGGAAAAAATATTAGCCGCCATAACCATCTTTTGCACCTCGCCGCTAAATTGATAATCCCGGTTCTGATTTTTATAGGCCAGGTTATGCACGCCCGAAAGATCAACGCTAAATTTCTTAAAATTCCATGGTTTCATTTCGGCAACCACACGCTGACCTTGCCAGAACCATTTCTCAGCACCTTGTTCCGATTGGCCCGCCGCAGCAAAATTTGCGGTATGCAGTTTTGGATCAGTTAGCACAACTCTAAAATTTGATGGAAATCCGCCGATTTCAATCTGGCTATATGATGCTGTAATACCTTGTTGAGCACGTGCAACAATCCAGTTCGTCACCGCGTCTTTAAGATTGGTGGCAATGACAAACCAGTACAAGGTGTAACCAACTGCGGTCATCACAACGACGATACCAAGGACAAAAAAATTCCGGAAAACTTTAAAAAGTTTTGGTGGTTGGCATTCGAGGGCGGCATGACGCTGAGTTGATGAGCCGCGTGGAACTGCACGCCGTGTGCGCAAATTCTTCTGACTATTGGCCATCAACAACTCCCAACATTAGCAATCTATCGGCATTCGATTATTTCTATAAATGGTTGGACACATCGGCGCGAGGCCGTAATCTAGACCAAATTCAATAAGTGATCAAAGCATGACTGATTCACCCACCATTTCAAAACCTCAATCCGGCAGTCAAGAATCACCAAAAAATTATTGGATTGCCGCCATGCCGGCGACATTCGTATTTCTCTGGAGTACGGGTTTTATTGGCGCCAAATACGGCATGCCATATACCGAGCCTTTCACCTTTCTAATTGTCCGGTTCTTACTTGTCATCGGGTTGATGCTCCTATTGAGTTTCATTACTAAAGCTCCTTGGCCAACAAGCATCAAGATGGCCATTCATATTGCGATTGCCGGCGCGCTGGTAAATGCGATGTATCTGGGAGGTGTTTTTGCCTCCCTCCATCACGGTTTACCGGTCGGCATTACCGCCCTAATCACTGGATTACAGCCCATTTTAACAGCTATGTTCGCCCGCCATCTGTTAGGTGAAACCGTCAATCGACGGCAATGGCTTGGTATTGGCGTTGGATTTATCGGTGTGGCACTCGTGGTTGCTCACAAGGTTGGTGGGCCTGACAGCAATCTCACCGGCCTTTGGCTCGCCGTGGTGGCGCTTATCGGCATAACCGCCGGCACGCTCTATCAAAAGAAATTTTGCGGTGAAATGGATTTGCGCAGCGGCTCGGTTATTCAGTTTTCTTCTTCACTAATTTTTATTTCGATATTGGTGGTCTGTTTTGAATCAATGGCAATTCAATGGACTGGTGAGTTTATATTTGCCCTGTTTTGGCTGGTTATTATTTTGTCAATCGGTGCCATTTCATTGTTAATGGTGCTGATCCGGCGCGGTGCCGCCGCCAAAGTCGCGAGCCTGTTCTATCTCGTGCCACCCGTAACTGCACTAATGTCATTTTTTATTTTTGATGAAGCATTAGGCCTGACCGAGCTTGTCGGCATGGCTGCTGTCGTTATTGGCGTTGCGCTGGTTACCAGAGAATGAACACGCCGGATAATGATGTTTGGGCTTTTGGTTATGCGTCCTTGATGTGGCGGCCCGATTTTAATCATCTTGAAGCCCAGCCCGTGCGCCTTTTTTAGCTATCACCGGACACTCTGTGTCTACTCCTATCTTTACCGCGGCACCCGGGAAAATCTGGGATTGGTAGCTGGACTTTTGCCAGGTGGTTTCTGCCGAGGGGTGGCGTTTCGCGTTGCGGCGCAGAAATGGCCGCAGATTCACCGGCTTTTGGATGATCTGGAAATGGTCTATGACGTCTATATTCCAAAATGGATGCAGGCTGAAATTAAGGGCCAGCGACAACAGGTTTTTGTTACATCGCTAATCCGGACAACGAGCAATTTGCTGGAAACTTAACGGATGAAGTTACCGCAAGATTAATAGCCATCGGGAGCGACACCAGCGGCAACGGTATCGAATACTTCGACAACACATTAAAACATTTGCACAAACTAGGTATCCGCGATCAGAATTTAGAGAAAATTAATAAACTAGTCAGCGATTTTAGCCAGCAAGATAATTAACTGAGCTCTTTCATCAGCAGATAAATTCTTAGCTATCCGATCCTCATGAGCCGCTACCATCGGCCGCAATCTTTCGATCATATCATTGCCTTGCTCGCTTAAGACCAAGGCATATGAGCGCCGATCCACCGGCGATGGCCGCCGCTCAACCAAACCGCGCGTTTCGAGGGCATCAATAACCGCAACCATTGTCGAACGTTCAATGCCGACAGTGCGCGCTAAGGCAGATTGGGTGAGACCCGGATTAGTGTTGATCAGCAAGGCGACACCAAACTGCCCCGGTGTTATTTGCACCTCACTCATCATTTTTACGAAATCATTAAAAACAGTAATTTGAGCGCGGCGTAAATGGTAGCCGATCAGCGTCGGCAAAATATCAAAATCTATTTCTGCTTCGCTACCGTTAGCTTGAGAGCTATTCTCGAGAGGAGTTGAAATTGTTTTTCCGTCCACGAGTTTCAATTAATTCTAATAAGATTCACTTTAAAATATGGTTGACCATAGGGAGTCTGCCCAACCTTGTCTATATGCAGCACATCTATTATTGCCACTCTCAATTCAACCATCTGCTTGCCTCCTAACTTGCCGCCGCCAATTGCAGTTCCTCAGCCATTTTTCGCAACTCAAAGCGCTGTAACTTACCGGTTGTGGTCAGCGGCATTTCATCCAAGAAGAACATCCGCCGCGGACATTTATAAATCGCTAAATTTTTGATTAGCGAATCTGTTAACTCTTTCTCGAAAGCCTCTTTGGCATCGCCAATATCGAGAGCCACCACAAACAAGGCCAAACGACCAGACACTTTTCATTGGCCACGCTAACATCGGCGGCTTGGGCAACTTTTTCGTTCAGAACTACTGGTTGAGAACACTGAGCCCCCCCCTTTGTATTAATAAATTGTTGATGCTCAGATTATTATATTATTGGAATTATTAGGCGTATTGTTGGGTATACGAACGTTTTTAGTCAAGTATTTGTTCGTGTTAAAAAGAAAAAAATTGATTTAAGATAACGAGATT
>CAJWIB010000312.1 GCA_913041095.1 uncultured Rhodospirillaceae bacterium
CCCTGCCGGAGCGCATGGCATGATAGGCTTGGCGCAACAAATCAGGCAGTTCTTGAACCGAATGGGCGCGAGCCGCTATTTTGGTGATCGGCCTAAAGACATCGACCGCACTAAAAGTAGGGTGCTGGTTTTGCCGGGATAATCCAGCGCCACCCGGCAGAATCAGGATCGGCACATTTTCAGCAAAAGCTTGGGCGACACCTGGAAAAGCATTTTCGATACCTGGGCCGGCTTGAGCGGCAAAAACGCCGTTTACCGGCTGGCTGCCATTGGTTTGGCCGATAGCGTACGACGCCCTTGTATAGCCGTCGGCGATGCCAACGCCAACGCGCTCCTGGCGGCATAGAATGGGCCGAATACCGATCTTAGCACCGGCTTCAATGATGGCGTTTCGCGGATAACAGGCGAGAAATTCGGTGCCTTCGCTTTTCAATATATGCGCGACAAGATCAGCAGCTTTCATGATATTCCTGTTAACTTTTTGATCTTTATATTAGGCAGCCTTATACACTATGAAAAACATATTTTGAGCAAACTAGATTTCCGTCTTATAAACCCGCCCCTCGGTAGCGAGGTCTTCCCCAAATGGATACGTATGATCCGTCACCATTAGATGCCCCCCACGCTCCAGAGGCATAGTCGTGTCTGGCACCTGTGGCAGTTTCGGTGTCTACTGAATGCTTTGGTGCAGCTTCGCATCGCCAAGGCCGCATAAAATCAAACAAAGGAGCCGTACACTCTCTTGTCAATAAAACCTAAACGTCCAAATCTATCTGATGACGGACACATAGCCAATAGGGGACATTAAAACATTTTCCAATGATTTGGCATCATGTCCAACAAAGTCTGCCGTCAAGCAAAGCGCGTAGTTAACGGCAGAGTATCATCAATTCGCATGCGCTCTCTCAGCAGTAATTCCATAAGTTCGGATTTTTTCGTCGCACATGCCGGGTCATACCAGAGATTGTTTGTTTCCTCCGGATCGATTTCCCGGTCAAATAAATGACCTGTGTCGTCTCCGATCCACATACTGAGGCGCCAATTTTCGTGGATATACGTCCAAATCCGTTGCGCCCCCATACCATTAACCTGCTCGCTGACTTGGTCTTCTTCGGAAATAATACCAGTTCGCTCCGGCGACGTATCGGTTCGGGCGTGGGAGACAATATCGACTCCCTGCACCCCATAGGTATTGGCAACGCCAGCCCGCGCCAGAATGCTGGAGCCGATGTCGATCGTTCCTCCCAACATATCGGTTCGGCCCTCGGAGGCCTGTTCTGGATCGTTCCAAATAAAGGGAACCCTCAGAACGGCTTCGTAGTGCACCCCGAATTTGCCAAATAGCCCGTGTTCGCCGCCCATGTCGCCGTGGTCAGCAGTAAATATGACGACGGTATTCTCCGACAAGGACAGATCGTCGAGAGCTTTTAGTATTCTGCCAATGGCGTCATCAATCATGGTGACGGAGCCGTAAGTTAGAGCGATCATCTCCCGCGCTTCTTTTTCGTCCGGCGTGATAGGTGCAGGAACCTTCTTCGGCTGACCGTGGCTTTCTCGAATGCGGTGAATGAACGATGGTTCTTGAGCATCGACATGATCGAAAGATTCCGGTAGCTCGACCTCTTCAGGATCATAAAGGTCCCAGTAACGACCCGGCGGTGTCAGCGGCGCATGGGGATCGGGAAACGAACATTGTAGAAAAAACGGTTCCGCCGATGAATCTTCTGCATAGTCGTTCAAAAAAGAAATAGTCTCTTCCGCTACGTAGGTTGTGGGATAGAGTTCCTCCGGCATCTGCGTGCGCCAACCTTTTTTGACGCTATATGAATGGTCCTTGAGTGCATTCTCGGGTCCGCGAATGGTGTCAGGATCGGGATGTTTTTCATCCAACCATCGCCGGTAATGTCCGTGCACGAGATCGGCATGGAAGTTGGCGAGCCTGAGATGATCGAATCCGTAGTACGGCGTTATTGGCTCGTGTTCTGGGTTGGCGGCCCATACTCCCGCCCGTTCCTGGTCGTATTCGGGGCCATCCAAACTATTCCGTTGGGCGATAATATGATCTGGCGACAGCGGAGTTTCGGTTGGTGAATCGGTCCAAAAATAAGGATCGCTCAGTGGAATATCCATCATCGGCTGAAGATGACATTTTCCGACAAGACCAGTCCTGTATCCGGCAGCCCGCAGCAATTCGACAAAGGTGACGTGTTCGGTGGAGAGAGGCACCCCGTTAAACCGGACCCCTGTGTTGGATGGCATCCGCCCAGTCATGAGCGTCGCCCGGTTGGGCATGCAGATCGGACTGGCGGCGTAGAAACGATCGAATGTCATACCCGATTGGGACAAGCTATCAATATTTGGCGTTCGCACTATCGGGTTGCCATAGCATCCCAAGTGATCTGCTTTGTGTTGGTCCGTTATGATGAACAAAAAGTTCGGTTTATTGGCCATACGCAATACTCTCAAAAAATGGCAGATTTTCTATGCTATATCTTTCCCGAATATTTCGGTTAGGCGGGTACCCTGATAGAAAGTTTTCAAGAACGAATCGCGCGCGCTATATCGGTCGTACCAAGATTTAAGCGAAGGCCGTCTTTTGATCATGTCGCCAAGGCCAAGATCAATCATACGGTCCACGGTAGGCATATATGCTGCATCTACTACGCTATGCATGTCGCCAATAATCCAGTCCTTTCCATGACCGTCCATCGTGTCTGCAACTCGCTGCGCAGCGCCATCGAGGCGGTCTAATGCTTCTTCTGTTTCCTTCGTGCCAAAACCAGTTTTGTTCATCCTCTTATAGAAATGCTTCCGGACAGGATGTTTATCCGCCATCGCGTGATAGGAGGTGTCGTCCATGTCTTCGTATCGCTTTGAGAGGTGTTTGTTAAAAGACGGAATACGGATGGCAGGTGTAGGAACTTCCTCCAGGTAACGCAGCCACTTGCGCATATGAGCGCGGTCCACTGGATTGTTGGGGGACATTGGATGATCAGGATAGACTTCCTCTAAATATTCAAGGATGACGGATGAATCGATTATCACGTCGTCTCCATCAATCAGGGTGGGGACCACGCCGTTTGGGTTTAGCTTTAAATACCATTCTGACAGTTGTTCACGGTTTTTGTGATCAACGTGCCGTTCTTCAAAAGGAATGTTTTTTTCCCACAGTGCAAGCCGAACCTTTTGACTACAGGTCGATTGCGGGAAGCAGTACAAGATCATATCCACCACTGGCCTTATCCTGTTGTTTTTCATCCGAGAGACTTTGAATAATTGCGCGGCGTTAATCCTGGCTGAATTCTTGTGCTTGCGCCGTGTCAATTGTCACAAAACTGATAAGCATCAAAGCAAATACGCTGATCACGTT
>CAJWIB010000313.1 GCA_913041095.1 uncultured Rhodospirillaceae bacterium
CTTGCGAGATGACGACATAGAAGCCCACCATTATCAGCACAATCACAATCCAGTAATTTAAAAGGCCCGGTATTTCCATGGTTTAGAAATCCTGCCCAGCAAAAACAAAAAAGATGGTGACCATGGTTGCGGCGACCGTTGTGCCGACACCAAACTCAACCAGGAAAATGCCAAGATGTTGGCCGCCGGTAGCGGTTGCGGCCAAGACATTGTAATCAAGATAATTACCGCCAAGGAACATGCCGGCGACACCAACGCCGGCGTATAGAATTACTCCACAAGCCAACAAAATCCGGGTTGCATTGGCCGGTAAGACTTTGCGGGCATTTTCAATACCAAAAATCAGACCGTACAAAATAAATGCTGAAGCAAAAATAACGCCCGCCTGAAAGCCGCCACCGGGGCCAAAATCACCATGAAATTGCACATAAAGGGCAAATAGCAGGATGAATGGGATCATAATCTTAGAGACCACGCGAAGAATGGAATGATCGTTCATACTTCTTCCTCCCGGTCTTCAGGCACTACGGGTTTTCTCATGCCCGGACGCCAGCGATTGTGACCCCGGCCGAGTAATACCAATACACCGATGGCGGCAGTGAAAATTACCACAGTCTCGCCCAAGGTATCGTAGCCGCGATAGCTTGCCAGCACCGAGGTAACGATATTTGGGATGCCGATCTCGGTTCCGGATTCCAAAATAAAGCGTGGAATAAGATGGAGATTAGCTGGTGCATCGGCGGCGCCGTAGAGCGGCATGTCCAGCGTGCCATAAATTAAAACTGCGCCAGTAACGAACACAATAACTTTTGGTAGCCAATTGCTGCGTCGGGATTTTTTTTCATATTCGCTGGTAATTGCTAGTGTAGCCAGCATCAGTAAAGTCGAAATACCAGCGCCAACCGAGGCTTCGGTAAAGGCGACATCAACTGCCATCAGCAGAACATAAAGCGAGGCGGCGAGCAGGCTAAAAATACCGGAAAGAATAACAACGGCAAAAAGATTGCGCAGACGGATAATGGCAAATGCCGTCGCTACCATAAGTAATAGAATAGCTATGTCGAGAAAATCTTCTATGAGTTTTTTCCTTTGTTTTCTGTATCTTCCAAGGCATTTTTATTGGCAATGCGGTCTTCGTCCAAGATTGGTTTGACGCCGCCAGCAATGGCGGCTTTTGCCAGGGCATGGGTGGTCGTCGGTGAAGCGAAGAACATAAATAAAAGGATCAGCGCGAGTTTAATGGTAACGATTGTCCAGCCCGCTTGCAGCATCATACCGGCACATAAAGAACCGAGTGCCAATGTATCGCCGATACCGGCGGCATGCATGCGGGTGAACACATCCGGCAATCGGAGAATGCCGACGGCGCTGATAATCGATAAACCCCCACCAATGACTATGAGTATCCAGCTTAACATATCAATCGCCATCGTCTATAGATCCCCCAGACTATCGTTCTCATGAGGGTGCCCCAAATGGGCGAAGCGAAAAAATTTCATGATGGCGATGGTAGCGATGAAATTTATCAGCGCGTAAACCAGGGCAATATCAAGGAACTCCGGCCGGTCGGTGAGAAACCCCATAACGGCAATGAGCAACAGCGCTTTGGTTCCGAACAGATTCACCGCCAAAATGCGGTCATAAATTGTTGGCCCCAACATGGCCCGGGTAAGCGTCAAAATCATGGCGACAATAATGGCGGCGGAGGCGGCGATAAACATCAGCTATTTCCCTCCATCTGACAGGCCCGTTTATCCATCCTGCCGGATATCACTTCATCTGCCGCACCGGTAGTGAGGGCGTGAACGTCTACCGTGTCGCCATGAACGGTGACGGTTATTGTGCCCGGCGTTAGGGTGATAGAATTTGCATAAGTAACTTGACCGACTTCGGTTTTCTGGCTTGCGGGTGAGCGAAACAAAACCGGACTAATTTTAAGTTCCGGCTTGATGATTATTAGCGCGACGTCGATATTTGCCTTAATAATTTCCCAGATAAGCCACGGCCAATACGTGATCGCCCGCGGTCCCATATGAATTGGAAATCCTTCATGGTCGATGACTTCCATACGGTGGGCGAGCCAGGCGACAAACAAACTTGAAATAATACCAAGAGAAATAAGAAGGGGCTCAAAAATACCCGATAGCAATAGCCACAGTGCAAATAGCGCTAAAGCCAGTCCCAGTTTTCTGATCACGTGAGCTCCACAATTCTACAGCCACCGGTTAGGCCGTTTGATGATTACAATAATTTCCTTCTGGCAGCATAAAATTTAGCTAAGTTTACGGATAGCATCAAGGCAGTTCAATCGCATAATCCGCTACTGGTTTGATATCTTTGATCAACCCCTGTTTTTTGAGGAATTTGGCAAAGCGTTGATAACGCACTTTGTCAAAAGCCGCTGGCCGAAGGGCGAATCGCGGCATGGTGTCGCGCCACGCCCGTTTATTCAATTCATCGTTCAGATTTTTGTGGGCGCTGGTAAAAGCGGCCCAACTTTCTTTTGGGTGATTAAGCAAATATTGCACGCCTAGTTCGAGCGCATTGAGGAACTTGCGGTAACGAGGGTCACTCACTTTGCCCTTATGAGCGACAATGATCAGCTCGTCATAAGGCGGCACACCTTCTTCTTCAGGAAAAAAAGCACGGCCCGGTTTATTGACGATATCCATTTGGTTGAGTTCAAAATTTCTAAACGCCCCAATCACCGCATCGACTTTACCGGCGACAATCGACGGTGAAAGTGAGAAATTGACATTGATCAAGATTATATCTTTGAGGCTTAGGCCGTGTTTGCTCAGCATGGCAGCCAGCAGAGCATCTTCAAAGCCACCCACCGAGAAGCCGATCTTTTTACCTTTTAAATCTTTGATCGATTTTATTGGACCATTTTTGAGTACGACCAATGAATTCAATGGCGTGCTGACCAAAGTGCCGATGCGAATAAGCGGCAGACCTTCTGCCACCTGAACATGAAGTTGCGGTTGATAGGAGACTGCCAAATCAACTTTACCGGCAGCGACGAGTTTCGGTGGATCGTTGGGGTCAGCCGGTGTGATTAATTTAACATCGAGACCAGTGGCTTTAAAAAAGCCTTTTTCCTTGGCAATGATCAACGGCGCATGATCGGGATTTACGAACCAATCGAGCATGACCGAGAGTTTTTCGGCAGCTTGTACCGGTGAGGTGAGGTAGAAGCCTATAGTGATTGATAGGAGGATTCTTGAGAAAATTCTAAACATAGTTTTTCCTTAAAATTAACTGGGTTGAGTTTCGGGTAGCCAGTAGAGCAGGCGTTTTAAACCGGCATCGACGGCGTAATAAAGCGCGACCGCGATAATCCCGAGTACAAACAAGGC
>CAJWIB010000314.1 GCA_913041095.1 uncultured Rhodospirillaceae bacterium
TGTCGGCAGCGCCGATAAGCTGGATGCTTTTATTGATCTTATGAAGCCGCTCGGTCTGGTGGATGTGTCACGTACGGGTGTGGTCGCCATCGCGCGCGGTGCCGAACCTATTTGAACTATTTTGACTAACTAAAATTAAATGTAATTGTGGGGATATAAACCATGCGTGTTTTTTATGATCGTGACGCTGATGTCAATCTGATCAAAACTAAGAAAGTTGCCATCGTCGGGTATGGTAGCCAGGGCCATGCTCATACACTGAATTTGCGCGATAGCGGCGTTACCGAAGTTGCGGTCGCATTGCGCCAAGGCTCCGGTTCTATCGCTAAAGCCGAAGCCGAAAACATCAAAGTGATGGAGCCGGCAGAAGCGGCAGCTTGGGCCGA
Organism: uncultured Rhodospirillaceae bacterium; assembly: GCA_913041095.1. Taxonomy (GTDB): domain Bacteria; phylum Pseudomonadota; class Alphaproteobacteria; order Rhodospirillales; family UBA2165; genus TMED23. The sequence continues at coordinate 387 of CAJWIB010000314.1, forward strand.
TGTCTTAATGATTTTGGCGCCGGATGAGATTCAGGCTGATCTTTATGCCGAGCATATTCATGACAATTTGAAACCCGACTCGGCGATTGCATTCGCCCACGGTCTGGCCATTCACTTTGGTCTAATCACGCCGCCGGAAGGTGTCGATGTTTTTATGATTGCCCCCAAAGGTCCAGGTCACACCGTGCGCGGTGAATATGCCCGTGGTGCCGGTGTGCCGTGTCTGGTTGCGGTTAATCAGGATGCCAGCGGTGCGGCGCTCGATCTTGCCTTGTCGTATGGTTCCGCCATTGGTGGCGGACGAAGCGGCATCATCGAAACCACGTTCCGCGAAGAATGTGAAACCGATCTCTTTGGTGAGCAAACCGTGCTTTGCGGTGGCTTGACCTCGCTCATCACCGCCAGCTGGGAGACATTGGTTGAAGCCGGTTACGCCCCGGAAATGGCCTATTTCGAATGTCTGCATGAAGTGAAGCTGATCGTTGATCTGATGTATGAAGGTGGCATCGCCAATATGCGGTATTCGATCTCCAATACGGCCGAATTTGGTGACTATATCTCTGGACCGCGCATTATCGATGCGGGCGTCAAAGAGCGCATGAAAGAAGTGCTCGAAGACATTCAGTCCGGTAAGTTCGTGCGGGAATGGATGATGGAAAACAAAGTTGGCGCACCGCGCTTTAAAGCCATGCGCCGCCGTGCTGCTGAGCATGATATTGAAAAAGTCGGTCAGAACCTCCGCGACATGATGCCGTGGATCACCGACAATGCCTTGGTCGATAAGTCTAAGAACTAATTTGACCGGATATATTTATTAAAAGCGCTCTGGCAGAAATGCCGAGCGTTTTTTTATGCGAGATTGAAATTTCTCCCTACACATCTATCCAATCGTCACCGATTTTGAGGCGGTGGCCGATGTTATTTGACTGGCCGAGGGTTTGTTCAATGAAACAACCTTTCTTGGCGGCATCTATTAACTTCTTCTGATCGTCTAACTGTGCGTCAGTATCAAGCTCGATATCCAGATCGAAGCCGATCGGCTCGGTCTCATACGGATTGCGTCCCACCATTGTGCCCTGCCAGTGATATCGGCCGACTAAGCTGACATCGTTGAGAGGGACATCCAGTCGTTTTGAAAACGCCCGGAGCTGGGTCATCAGGCAGGCGACCATCGCCGTTGCAAAATAGGCCAGCGGCGATGGTACCGTTCTTTCACCATCATGCGCCGGACCTTCATCGGTCGCCATTTCATAAACATTGTCGCTAACGCCGGAATGAATGGTCACTTCGTTGCGCATGTGACGCTTGGCATATCTCCTTAATTCTAACCCCGTTCATCGACAAAGCGAGGGGCTTTAATGCTGCTCTCAAACGCCTTGGCCAGCGTGCCAAGTTCCTGAACTTCGACACTGACAGTGACTTCAAAGATCCGCTTAATCTCGGAGGTGACGTGTACATGCACGGCGGTTTCATCCGAGCCGCGTTTCACTTCAATCAACACCCGCATATGTTCGAGATCATCCTCACCGGTTGAGAGCACCGCCTGGAAGTCATTGATATCTTCATTGCGGAACATGAAATCTTCAAACTCGGTATGATTGATATTAACACCCCGAATTTTGAAAAAACCGCTGGTCCTGGCCGCATGTTTGATCATGGTGAAGAGCTCGGCCTCTTTGGTGGAACTTTCCCCTTGCTCGATAATCTGCACGATATCGCCCGAGTTCCAGCGCAGGAACGGCGTTGCATTATTGGTATAAAGGGGCGTCACGCAGAACGTGCCAACCTCACCATAAGGCAGAATTTTGCCGGTCTCTTCGTCGACAACTTCGCAGTAATACATATCGTCCCAAATATGAATCCCGTCATGGGCGTCGCATTCACTGCCCATCAGGCCGGCCTCACTCATACCGAAAACATCAAACACCTCAGCACCCCAGCGGCGGCCGAGTTTCTCGCGCTTGGCATCTGATAGAGTTTCCGCCGAACAGACGACGGTGCGCACCGAACTTTTGGCAAGATCAATACCCCGGGTATCGGCAATATTGACCAGATTTAGCGCAAACCCCGGCATCGAAATGAGCACCGTCGGCTTCAGCGCCAAAATAAGATCAATTTGCGCATCCGAAGGCACCGCATTGCCAGCGCCAACCCAATTCATACCGACCCCCATTTGATGGGCCGAGCGTGCCCAAATCTGGCCTGCTGGATGAATGCCGATGGGAAAAGATATATGGCAGAGATCACCGGGTCCGATACCGAGCGCCAGATAGGAGCGCGCCCAGCTTTCGAGCGCATAATTGACGTCTTCGAATGTGCGGGGATAAAACACCGGTTTTCCCGTGGCCCCGCCGGAACGCCAATATTCAGCAATATCTTCCGGCGGTGCGACGTTGAAATTCGCCAAGAAATCAGCGTGATCGAACTCACGTAGTATATCTTTTGTGACAATCGGGATCTGCCCCCAGACTTCCGGATCATCGAGCTTGCCGGCATCGATGTCATCAAGTTTACCTTGATACCACTTCGCCGTCTTGGCGCGTTCAAAGGCGATCTTTTTGCGCTCGCTTTGGTTTTTTTTAATCTCGGTGCGTGAAACCGGTAGCGGCAATAGATCCGTCATTAAAATCCCCTCCCAAAATATCAGCCAGCTTAGTTTAGCCTGGGTTAATCCGTAAACCACTATAAACCTATTGACTTGGAGCGCAAAAACACCTTATTAGCCCTCTGTTAGGTAATTTATTGGAATGATTTAATGTTTGTTGAACAGAAAATCAGTGACGCGCGTTTAGGCGGTATTGAGGATAAAATCCCGGTAGCGTTGCTGGTGCGCGCCGAACTCCAAAACGAATTACTAGCTCAAGATCTCCTACTGGAACTGGCCCTACGACTTAGGTGCCCCTGATCGTGCACGCTAAATACGCGGCATGTGTTCAGGGGAAGAAATCGTCTTAGAATCGTAAA
>CAJWIB010000315.1 GCA_913041095.1 uncultured Rhodospirillaceae bacterium
TCCAGGATGTAACGTTTGAAAGCTTACGCGGCGCAATGGCTTTGGTCAGCCAGGAAATCACGCTGTTTGACGATACCATTCGTGCCAATATCGCTTACGGCCGCCCTGATGCCTCGGAGGATGAAATTATCGAGGCGGCAAAAAACGCGGCAGCGCATGATTTCATTATGGAGATGCCAGTTGGCTATGACACTTACGTCGGCGAGCGCGGCACCAAAGTTTCCGGTGGCCAGCGTCAGCGTTTGGCGATTGCCCGAGCGATGCTTAAAAACGCCCCCATTCTGTTGTTGGATGAAGCCACCTCAGCCTTAGATACCGAATCTGAACGCCATGTCCAATCCGCCCTCACCAAATTGATGCAGGGCCGGACAACGCTGGTTATTGCCCATCGTCTGTCGACGGTGATGGATGCTGATCTGATCCATGTCATTAACCAAGGAAAATTAGTCGAGTCTGGGTCGCACACTGAGCTGATTGCCCAAGACGGCATTTATGCGCGGCTTTATCAACTGCAATTCCGGGATGAGGTTCAACAGCAGGCAGCTAACAATGTGCAGGCAACCGCAGGCGGTGCGTAACCCATTATGGCGACACCCGTTTTTATTAAAACCATATCGCGCAATAATATTTTGCAATCATTTGCCTGTCTGCTCGGCAGTCTTTATATCCGCTTCATTCATGTGACTGGAAACTGGCGCATTGAAAACAAAGATATCCCGGAAAAATTATTGTCTGAGGGAAAAACCTTTATCACCTGTTTTTGGCACGGCCGCTTGATGATGATGTCTTATGCTTGGCCTTACCAGCCGTCGTTTTCGATGCTGATCTCCAGCCATGCGGATGGACAACTGATCGCCAAGACCATCAACCGATTGGGCTTTGATACGTTGGCGGGTTCGACAAAAAGCGGCGGCAGCGAGGCACTACGTGCCATGGTGCGCAAATTGAAAGAGGGTGGTTATGTTGGCATGACACCGGATGGTCCGCGCGGTCCGCGTATGCGGGCAAGCTCGGGTGCTGTCGCTCTAGCCAAACTAGCCGGTGTGCCTATATTGCCCTTAAGCTATTCGGCACGCTCGTGGAAAATGTTTTCCAGCTGGGATCGCTTTATCCTGCCATCACCTTTTTCAAAAGGCGTGTTCGTCTGGGGCGAGCCGATTGAAATTTCAACGGATGGGAATGATGCCACGCTTGAGACTAACCGTCTTGATTTGGAAAACGCCCTGACGGCGGTGACCAAACAAGCAGACGATCTTTGTTGTCAGGTGACCCCCGAAGCGGAGGAAGCCGGCCAATGATGCTTTATCTCTATCGCTTAACCACCATTTTAAGCGCACCGCTGATCCATTTTTTTCTCAATCAACGCAAAGCCCGCGGCAAAGAGGATCCGGCCCGCGTCGACGAACGTTTTGGTAAAACCGATAGACCGCGCCCATCGGGTCCGTTGTATTGGTTGCATGCAGCAAGTGTCGGTGAGAGCCTTTCGCTGCTGCCCTTGATAGATGTATTACTGGCTGACCGCCCCAATTGTCATCTGCTGATGACCACCGGCACCGTGACTTCCGCCAAGCTGATGCAAGAACGGTTGCCTGACCGCGCCTTTCATCAGTTTATTCCGGTCGACCGGCCCTCTTATGTAAAACGATTTTTAGATCATTGGCGGCCCGATATTTCGCTTTGGGCGGAGAGCGATTTTTGGCCGAACATGATTATCGAAGCTCAATCGCGTGGCATTCCAATGATCCTGGTCAATGGCCGAATTTCGCCGAATTCCTTTGCTGGCTGGCAGCGCGCGCGCAAGGTGATTAAAACGCTGCTACAAGGATTTACGCTTTGCCTCGGCCAATCGGATGAAGATGTTGACCGGCTCAACCAGCTGGGTTCCCGCAACACCAATAATCTTGGCAATTTGAAATTCGCTGTACCGGCTTTGCCGGCCGACGATCAAGAACTCGCCACCTTAAATTCAACGATCGGTGACCGCCCCTGTTGGCTCGCCGCCAGCACCCATCCCGGCGAAGAGGAAATCATCGCCGAAGTTCATAAACAATTAAAAGCCTCCCATTCAGGCCTGCTGACCGTGATTGTGCCGCGCCACCCGGCACGTGGTGAAGATATCGCTAAAGCGCTACAAAGAATGGATATAAATCTTGCTATCAGGAGTAAAAATAACCCCCTGACGACTGAAACCGGTATTTACATTGCCGATACGATGGGTGAGTTGGGCCTGTTCTTCCGGCTGACCGATATTGCTTTTATGGGTAAATCCCTGGTGCCGCTCGGCGGCCAGAATCCGCTGGAAGCACTCCGCCTCGAATGCGCGGTGATCCATGGGCTTCACATGGCAAATTTTCAATGGATGTCCGAGCAGATGCATGAGAGTGGCTGTTCGATTCAAGTGAGCAATGCGGCAGAGCTTGGTAACGCCGTGTCAGATTTACTAACAGACGCAAGTAAAAGGGATCAAATAATCCGCCAAGGCAGCGCTTTTATAGACTCGCAGTCACAAGTCACCGAACGCGTGGCACATGAGATAGAAACCATTCTCGATCACCATTTAACGGCAAGCGAAAATGCAGCCGCCTGATTTTTGGTATAACCAAAGAGGCTCCATGCTGTCTGTCTTATTGGCGCCAGCAGGCTGGGTCTATGGACTTGCCGGTGCCATTCGCCAAGATCGCACACAGCCCTGGCAGGCACCGGTCCCGGTCATCTGCGTCGGTAATCTGGTGACCGGTGGGCAGGGTAAAACGCCGACCTCACTTTCAATTGGCGCGGCGTTAAAAACCAGCGGCCAAAACATCCATTTCCTCAGCCGCGGCTATGGCGGCTCGTTAACGGAGCCCATACAGGTTGATCCAATAAGTCACACGGCCAGAGATGTCGGTGATGAGCCTCTTCTATTAGCTGAGGTCGCACCGGCTTGGATCAGCGTGGACCGTCGGGCTGGCGTTGAAGCTGCCCACTCGAAGGGGGCGGAGATTATTGTCATGGATGATGGTTTTCAGAACCCGGCGGTAAAAAAAGATTTGTCGATCATCGTCATCGATGGCGAAACTGGTTTCGGTAATGGCCGCTTCATCCCGGCGGGACCGTTGCGCGAAGGTGTGGTGGTCGGGCTCAGCCGCGCTCAGGCCATTGTCATTATTGGCGAGGATAAGTTTAAGCTGCGAACAGCCCTTGTTGAGATTGCCCAAAGCTCCAACCAAACGCCGGTAAAGATCTTAGTCGCGCACCTTAAACCAGATAGCGCAGCAGCAGTGCTCAAAGACCAAAGAGTCTATGCTTTTGCCGGCATAGGCCGGCCGAAGAAATTTTTTAAT
>CAJWIB010000316.1 GCA_913041095.1 uncultured Rhodospirillaceae bacterium
ATCGACGCAAAAAAAAGATGGCTCAGATTTTTTCTGTAGCCGCCTTCTAATTGGGTACCCTGTTAAGCTTGCTTAATTTAGTTTTTCCGGTAGTTCTTTGATCGCGCCGTCAATCAATTCATCGGCTTTAGTATTATTGGCATTATCAACCAGTAGTTGACGAGTGGCCGCCAAGGCTATATCCGCAGTCATCGCGCGAACTTCCGTCGTCGCATCGGTTTCCGCCTGAGCAATGCGATCCATTGCCAGTTTTTCACGGCGTTCCAACGATGTTTCAAGATCTTCAGTCATCTGGTTTTTCAATAATAGAGCTTCGTCACGGGCTTGGGCGACAATACCTTCGGCTTCTTTTTCCGCATCGGCGATTTTGCGTTTATAGACAGCCAAGAGGTCCTGAGCTTCTTCGCGCAATTTAGTTGCTTCCTCGATCGATATTTTAATTTTATCTATTTTTTTATCCAGTGCCGTGGTTGTAAATTTCCACATCGGCTTGGCTAACATCACGACAAAAATAGCAAATGCTAGCGCCACCCAGAAAGTCGGGCTGTCGTAAAAAGCGCTATGACTGGTGGCGCCTTCGGAAGCAGCATAGGCTGTTGAAATCATCAGCCGCTCTCCTTTACTGAAGTATTAAAAGCGTCAGATATGGCTCTGGCAACCGCCTCTTCACCAGGTTTAATGCCAATCAAGCGTTCAGTAGCCTGGGCGGCAACGCTAGCTGCCGCATCTTGAATGCCGGTAACTGCTTCTAATTTCGCCTCAGCGATGCGCTGTTCCGCTGATTTGAGCTCGCCCGATAACCGTTCTCCCAATTCTTCGTGGCGGCGAGCGGAATCAGCGGACATCTCTTGAGTTGCATCGTAGATGGTAGAGCGAGCCTGCTCACGCGCCTCTGCCATTGATCCTTCGTAAGCTTCAGCTTCAGCATTAGATTCATTTCGGAGGCTTTGGGCAGCATCAAGGTTGTCATCGATCCTCGCCTGGCGCTCTTCCAAAATGCCGCCGATCCTCGGCAAAGCGACTTTGGCCATCAGAAAATAGAGAACCAGGTACGAAATAACGAGCCAGATTATCTGCGGCAAAAACGTTGTGACATCAAATTGTGGCATGATTCTTTGCTTATTGGTTTAAATACTTATCAAAGTATCGAATTGGCTATCTTACCCAAAAAGGATAATCAGGCCGATAACCAAAGCAAAAATAGCCAAAGCCTCAACCAAGGCAAATGACACCCACGCAGTGGTGGTAACGGCATCTGCTGCACCTGGGTTGCGGCCCACGGTGTTGATTAATGCAGCCCAAATAAGTCCGATACCAATACCAGGGCCGATAAAGCCCAGTGTTGCCAAACCAGCGCCTACGAGCTTTGCTGCATCTGCGTCCATTTTAAATTTTCCTTTCGTTAGTCTCGAACAAAGAATGTTCAAATTAGTAAATAATTAATGCAGATTAATTGCATCGTTGATGTAAATGCAGGTCAAAATCGTGAAAATATAAGCCTGCAAAAATGCGATAAGAAATTCCAACCCGGTGACGGCAACCAATCCAGCGACCGGCACCACGCCAAATATTCCAAGAGGAACAACAAACCCGCCAACGACTTTCAGTAATGTATGGCCCGCCATCATATTGGCGAACAACCGGATGCTGAGACTTAAGGGGCGGGTGAAGTAAGAGATAACTTCAATGGCGATCATTAGCGGTGATAAAACAATTGGTACGCCTGCCGGTAAGAAAAATGAGAAAAAATGAAAACCATGTTTAATAAAGGCAATTACAGTGACCAGGACAAATATTACCAGCGCCATGGTCAGAGTAACTGCGATGTGGCTGGTGAAGGTAAAACTGTAGGGCAGCATACCAATAAAATTACCGAATAATACAAAAACAAAAATGGTAAAAATAAACGGAAAATAAGGGCGGCCTTCCTTACCGATATTGTCGCTCACCATCTTGGCAATAAATTGGTAGCACAACTCTGCCAACAACTGCCATCTTCCGGGGACACCGGCGCGCGGGCGAACGGCAAAAACCATTAAGGCAGTTGCTGCGAACACAGCGAGAATCATGAAGGCCGAGGAATTCGTAAAGGACGCATTGAAATCACCGATTTGGATCGGAATCCAAGTCTTAATTTCAAATTGTTCCATCGGACTGTGTGATTCAGCCATATTTAATCGCCTTTTGTATTATCTCGATTTGCTTCATGGTTCTCGGACCGATTGCCACGACCAAATCCAACTGTATAGCCCTGGCTGTTGGAAATCCGGTAAATATTCCACAAACCAGCAGTATTTCCTAATAATAGAAACCCGATTAAAAACCACGGTTTGGTCTCCAGCCAGGTATCAATAACAAACCCAATAACACCACCAACTGCAACTGCCGAGATCAATTCAGTCCCAATACGCATTGCCTTGCCTTTTCCGTCTTCCGGTAATACTGCTCCGCTCTGATTGGGCTCGCCACCTAAACCACGTGCGTGCCGCAAACGTGTATCAAAGTCCTCTTTAATTTCTTCTTCAGGGACTGGCGGATTTTTATCCTCGCTCATTGCTGGACGCCCATAGTTGAAGTGCCCGGGCAGACGACTGAAAAACTCCTTTAAGACGAAGGTTCGTCGATGGTTTCGGGACGGAACATATCTTTCGGATAGGAGCCTGTCAAGATTCAATCCTCACTAATTAAATTGATGTAAGTAATTGATATAATTGAATAACTTTAACTATTTCTAACTAAGCACTATCGCGAAGTTCGATGGCTTCGCCTAAGTCAACGGATACAAGCTGAGAAACACCTTGTTCGCCCATGGTCACACCGTAAAGGCGATCCATTCTGGCCATTGTCATGCGGTGGTGGGTGATAACCAGAAAGCGGGTTGATAATGAATGCGCCAATTCATCGACGAGCGTGCAAAAGCGGTCGACATTGGCGTCATCCAATGGCGCATCGACCTCATCAAGCACACAAATTGGTGCTGGATTGGTCAAAAATACCGCGAACAATAGTGATAGTGCCGTTAAAGCCTGCTCACCGCCCGATAATAACGAGAGCACCTGTAAACGTTTTCCGGGCGGACTAGCCATAATCTCAAGACCGGCCTCCAGTGGATCGTCCGATTCGACCAGTTCCAGATGAGCGCGCCCACCGCCAAATAGGCGTATAAACAATTCTTGGAAGTGCTCGTCTACTTCTTCAAACGAAGTCAGCAATCGCTTGCGGCCTTCTCGGTTAAGATCATTGATGCCGCGGCGCAGCTTATCAATAGCTTTGAGTAAATCTTCGCGCTCGGTGGTGAGAGTTTCGATCTGTTCCTTGAG
>CAJWIB010000317.1 GCA_913041095.1 uncultured Rhodospirillaceae bacterium
GATGGCGTTGGTATCAGAGGGGCTTGAATCGGTTGCCATCGACATCAATCGTATCAAGGAAACCCGGATCACCGAGGATGATTGGAAGCGCTATAATCGCGGCGAGAAAAGTGTTTTCCTGCGGAAAATTCTCGGTATGCACAATCGCGCTAAACTGACCAAGATCAATCAGTTCTATCGTCAGGATTCAAATTTCCGCGAATATGTCTCGCGCTATTTAACCCAGTTTGATGAGTTGATTGAAAGTGCCAAGGGAAGCAATCAGGAAGGTGCGTTTGGTACCGGTTTTATGACATCTGACGCCGGCAAGGTTTATATGGTGTTACAATCTGCTCTGGCTCGGGAAAACGGCAAAGATGAGCCAGAAGCCTAAATTATTTTGGTAACAGTTTACTTTTTAATATACTTTTTATATTTTAAAACAAAGCGTTAGCCAATAAAAAGTAAACTGTTACCGAAATAGAAACTTTAGTCCGCAAGGGCTTTATTGATCAACGCCAACTCTGCTTCCGATAGATCAAGTGTCAGGGCGATCTCGTGACCGCGCGGTGTCATTTTTGCCCAAGTTTTTTGAATAATACCGATCATTTTTGCTTCATCATGTTTGGTTGAAAAATCCAAAAAGTAGTTTTCCAGAAACACCAGACAAATAACATCTTCCAGTATTTGAGCTTCCGGATCGGATTGCAGCTTTCTTCTCAATAACAGTTGACGGGTTTTCTCAATTTCACCCTCGCAATAGCCGCAATCTGCCATAATCTCGGCCGCTTTTTCGGCGTGAATGCGATAGAGCGAAGTGCGCCACAGGTGATAGCCTTTTTTCCCTTCATCATAATCTGAGCGGGGAAGTTCCCAGCGTTGAATATGCTGGGCGCGGGCAGCAATTTTAAGCGGCTCGTTGGCATCGGGAGCGACTTTCTCCATCCAGCTGCTCATGCGTTGACCATAAAGCAGCTCCTTCGGATAGCTTTTGCCCTCGAATTCCTCGTTATTAGGGTCGAGCGAGTTGGCGGCGTCTATTTTAGCAATCGTATCGTCAAATCGAGACATTCCTAATATCATTCCTCAAACAGTTAGCAATCACTACAAGATAAGTCATAATAGGGGCTCTGAAAATCATTCTTAGATGCTAAATGACTCCATCCGACAATATTTAAGTCCAAATCCTGGCCGTGATAGATGCCGGTGCCGCCCTCAGCGATCAGAATAGCCGCCTCGTCAAACGGTGAGTCGAAATAGACGCTTGCCGCATGGGCATTGATATGATTGATCCACTGCCCCTTGGCCGGATTATATTTCATGGTTTACTCGACCAGATAGCTCCACTGGTGATTGTCGTCATAGCGTGGGTGGTGTGCCGCTTCAGTGCATTTTAGTAGCCGAACTGAGAATCTTTCTCCGGCCAAGTTTCCATGTGGTGGTCATGCATATCAGACCAACATCGTCCAAGCTGTCGAGGCACAAAGCGCCAAGGCAATAAGCAATCGAAATCAACGGATAAGCAGATGAATGTTTGCGCCGGTTAAGGTACGCTTCGGCAGTAGCATAAATTTTTAAGCTGCCGCCTTGATCAGAGATAATGGCTGCGCCGGTATCATGACTATAACATTTAAGACCTTAAACTATCATTCTGCTTCTATCGTGCTAATTTATGACTATTGGCATGATTGATTTTAAATGAGAAAAAACCGCCATGAATGCAACAAGCTTTAATTCTTTCGCGAGAACCATGGATAGCACCAATAAAATTATCGCCTCCTGGCTTTTTGTCTTGTGCGGTATGGTCTTTATTATGGTTATCCTGGGGGGGCTGACGCGGCTCACCCATTCAGGCCTATCGATGGTTGATTGGCGGCCGATTACTGGTTGGCTACCACCCATGAACCCAGGCGAATGGCAGGCGGTATTTGAGCTCTACCAGGAATCGCCGGAATTCAAGAAAGTTAATACCGACATGACGGTGGAAGGATTTAAGTCGATTTTCTGGCTTGAGTTTATTCATCGTTTGTGGGGACGGAGCATGGGCGTTGTATTTTTCCTGCCCTTTGTGATTTTCCTGCTTAAGGGCTGGGTCACCCGTCCGCTGATACCTCGTCTCATTTTGATCTTTATTCTCGGTGGCCTGCAGGGCGTGCTCGGCTGGTATATGGTGAAAAGTGGCTTGATCGATAACCCCGATGTCAGTCAATACCGCCTCACGGCCCATTTTTCCGCTGCTGTCGTTATCTATGGATACATGTTTTGGGTTGCTTTATCATTAATGAAACCCTTCCATGGAGCGGTACTGCATGCTCCGGCAGGATTGATTAGAGTAACGGTCTTTAGTGCTGTTTGGATTTTCATAACAATGATGTCTGGCGGTTTTGTCGCTGGTCTTGATGCTGGGTTAACCTACAACACATTCCCCTTAATGGACGGTAAAATCGTGCCGAGTGGTTTGGCAAACTTGTCGCCCTGGTATCTCAATATGTTTGAGAATATTACCACCGTTCAGTTTGATCACCGGGTTTTAGCAGAAATGACTTTGGTCTTAATTATCGGACTTTGGCTGGTTGCCCGCAAAAGTGATCTGCCGTGGGCGGCGCTTCAAGCCTTTCACGCATTAATGATTATGACACTGGTGCAAATTGCCCTCGGTATTACAACTTTGCTGTATGATGTGCCGATGTCGGTCGCCGCTCTTCATCAAGCGGGTGCTCTACTACTGTTCACATTTGCTCTCTGGGCCGCGCATAGCTTGGTCGGAAAATCATATCACTAGTGCCAAATAATAACTGGCAATTAGATCGAAAATACCTAAACCGACATTTCCCATATAACCTTCAAACCGGGACTATCGGATGGCTGCGGAGCGAAATTCCTTCTATCTGTGGCCAGACCGGCCTACAATTGGCTCCAGTTTGAAGGTTATATGGGAAATGCCGGTTAAAAGAATTGGTTGCCCAGATTACTGCAGACGGTTAAATCTAAATCGATACCCTAAAATTAGTCACTATGAGGAATTGGTTAACTACGTGAAAAAGCCCTGGATACCGCGGCCACTGGCCATCGTGCTGGTGGTGGTTGCACTCTTTGTCGGATTATCAAATTCACTTACCGGATGCTCCGGTGGAATGCCGATGGCGCGGGTTTTTGGCGGCTATAGTAGTCCTTTCGCACGGTTTCAAGAAAACACTCCCGACTATCAGCGGTTTAAGAAAATCTATAGTGAAGTAGCTACCAATGATGGTTTCAAAGCTCAGCAATTGAGACATTTTTCCGATGCTTATCATCGGGTGCGTCGCGAGTATGTTCATAATTTAGAA